>CAYWCU010000006.1:0-47139 GCA_964456855.1 uncultured Candidatus Saccharibacteria bacterium
TTACATATTCCTTATGGGAGAACACGAATGTGGCGATGGGAGGAACGCCTTTTGCCGAGGATACTTCCGGAATCATCGGCTGCCAAACGACGAACGGTATTATTTCGGGCTCTATTTCAGGATTTCTTGATCCCCCTGATATAGTGGTTGAAATTGCCGCTGGAACGAATGGGGTAAGTGTGACAGAACGTTCCAGTAATTATGCTCCAATTGTCGCTTCATATCAGGCGACATTGTCAGGCTGGAACCACATAGCTCTTGTCTCATATTCGCCCACGGACATGAGATTGTTCGTGAACGGCGTGCAAAGAGATGTGGCTTTAAATACGGATTATATTAGAAAAATTCAAATAGGAAATATTGGGGCGAAAAGGGCTTGCACTTTCACTACTTTTAATTTTTTTAAGGGACGGATTGATGATTTGGGCATCTACAATCGCGCCCTGTCGCCTGCGGAAATTGTCAACATCTACAACAACGGAGTTGGAAGGGAGTTGGTTGGGTCATTTCAAACCCCGGGAACATTCACCTCTTCCGTAGCGGATCTTGGGCAGACGGCAGCCTTCACCACTCTAAATTACACAGTTTCCACGTCGGCGAGCACCACGGTAACCGTGGATATCAGGGCGGGGAACACCGCTGTTCCGGACGGAACTTGGACAGCATGGCAGACGAATATATCCAACGGGGGAGACATTTCCGCCCTGAACGGCAACAGATATGTCCAATACCGAAGCAACCTTTCCACCATAGACAGCGCGCTGACCCCTTTTCTGAACGATGTCACCATAAACTACCAATCCTATCTGGCTTCCCAAACTCTGATCTCTTCACCTTACGACACCTCGGATAATGTGACGGCGATATCGCAAATCTCATGGACTGAAAACCTCCCCGCCGGCACGGACATCAAATTCCAAATAAGAACCGCTCCGGATTCATCCGGACCGTGGACGGATTGGCTCGGACCTTCCGGAACATCAGATTACTACACCGACCCCTCGGGAGGAGAGACAATCAACCCAACCCAGTCCGACGGAGTGAATGACAGATGGATTCAATACAAAGCCTTCCTAAGTGGAGGACTCTACACCCCAACCCTTTCCGATGTGAGCCTTTCCTATACAATTACCACTCCTGCGGTATCCGCCACGGACTCCGTAACCGTCACCCAAAGCGTCATCACCGGCATCTCCATAAACTCCCCGGCGGACGTGACAATGAACAATTTGAGCATCACGCAAAACACCAGCGTGGGAACTACCACTTGGAAAGTAATCACCAACAACCAGTCCGGTTACACCTTGGCGGTCAAAGCGTCGGCTTCCTCGGCAATGTCCGATTCCTCCACCGGCGAAAGTTTCGCCGACTACGGAACGAGCAGTCCCGCGACATGGAATGTCAGCAACGCCTACCAATTCGGTTTCGCCCCTCTCGGGAACGACACCGTCGGCTACGGAACGGGAACTCTTTGCGAATCTTCCAATTATGTCCCCAGCGCCACTCTCGCTTACACCGGCTTCTACACCGCCAACAGAACAATCGCCAGTAGCAGTTCCGAGACAAGCGTCGGAGGAACCGAAACAACCGTTTGCTACGCCGCGGGGCAGGAAACAAAACTGGCTCCCTCTGGAGCTTACACCGCCGTCATCACCGCCACGGCGACCACGCAGTGAGTTGTTCGGAGAATTAGTTTGAGATTTTAGTTATGTTTTTTGTCCGGCTCGATGTTTGCCGAAATGTTTTCATAAATTACAAAAACACCCAAAAAAGTTTTCGGAATTTATGAAAAAGAAAGAGAGAAAAATCTTGGAGGCAAAAAAAATCCAAGATTAAAAATCGGGGAAATTATAAAGTAATTCTTTTCAAACCTCGGCACGCCGCCGCCCCCCGGTCATTTATGGTGGACAAATAATGCTGGGGGGAGGGATAATTAAGTGAAATGAAATTGTGGGGATGATGGGCAATCGTTTGTTATCCCCACCGTTTTGTTTTTTTGAATTTAATGTTAGACGCGGGGCGTTGAATGATTGTGGGCTTTTTTATTTGGCGCGATATTTGTTATAATGTTTCTATGACATCAAAGGAAATCAGACGAAAATTTTTGGAGTTTATGGATGGGGAAGGGCATAAGATTGTTCCTTCGTCTTCGCTCGTGCCGACCGACGATTCGGTTCTTTTGACGACCGCCGGAATGCAGCAGTTTAAGCCGTATTACACCGGAGAGAAAAACGCCATAAAAGATTTTGGCTCGTTGAACACCGCCTCAGTCCAGAAGTGCGCCAGGACTTCAGACATAGAAGAAGTTGGGGACGAGACACATCTCACTTTTTTTGAAATGCTCGGCAATTTTTCTTTCGGCGGATATTTCAAAAAAGAGGCGATTGTCTACGCTCATGAATTTATCACAAAAGAAATGGGACTGGAAATTGATTTTGTGAGCGTGTTTGCTGGAGACGATGACATTCCGCCGGATGAAGAATCGGAGAAGATATGGAGGGGGATTGACGGCGGGATTGAAATAAAAAAGTTTGGCAGAGAAGATAATTTTTGGGGCCCGACGGGCGAAGAGGGTCCGTGCGGACCTACGACGGAAATATATGTCGGCGACGTGGAGATTTGGAATTTGGTTTTTAACGAATATTTTTGCGGCAAGGACGGAAAATTCACGAAGCTTGAAACCCCAGGCGTTGATACCGGTATGGGGTTGGAGCGGCTCGCGGTGGCGGTCCAAAAAGTTCCGAGTGTTTTTGAAACGGATTTGTTCGCGCCGATAATGGGCAAGATAGACGAGCTGTCGGAGGGTGGCGATGCCAGGGCGAAAAGGATAGTTGCCGACCATATCAAGGCGAGCGTTTTTATGGTTTCGGACGGCATCGCATCTTCAAATGTCGGCAGAGGGTACATTTTGAGAAGATTGATAAGGAGGGCGGTGAGGTATGCGAAGTTGTTAAAAACCGACAAAGGAACAGAAAGTATGTCTTCCTCCTCGCCCGCCCTCGCAAGCCGAGCTTGCGAGGCGTTGTGGGTGGGCAGAACGGACATAGAGGGAAATTCTTCTGGAAAGCAACTTTCCGATTCTTTTGTCGTGGAAATTGCGCAAGTCGTGATTAAAGCTTACAAGGATGTTTATCCGGAGCTTGAAAAAAACAAAGATAAAATTTTTGAGGAATTAAGAAAAGAAGAAGAGAAGTTTGGAAAGACGCTAGAGAAGGGGTTGAAAGAACTTGATCGCTTGATTTCTAGTATAAAAGCAAAAGGACTAACAATGGAAACAATGACAATTAGTGGCAAAACTTTTGTTCTTTTTTCAACCTATGGTTTTCCGTTTGAAATGACAATTGAAGAGATAAAGAACAGGGGTTTTTTGGTTGATGAGAAAGGAATGCGCCGCGCCTTTGACGAAGAATTGAAAAAACACCAGGAACTTTCCAAGACCGCTTCCGCCGGAATGTTCAAGGGCGGGTTGGCGGATTCCGGGGAGGATGCGGCGAAACTGCACACCGCCACGCACCTTTTGCAGGCGGCATTGAAAGAAGTTTTGGGCGAACACATTGTTCAGAAGGGTAGCAATGTTACCGCCGAGCGTCTGCGTTTTGATTTTTCTCATCCGGAAAAACTGACGGACGAGCAAAAACAAAAAGTGGAGGAAATCGTGAATGAAAAAATAAGGGAAGATCTGCCGGTTGTTTGCGAAGAAATGAGCGTTGAGGAGGCGAAGGCGAAAGGCGCGATCGGGGTGTTTGACGCGAAATACGGAGACAAAGTGAAAGTTTATTCCATCGGCGACCCGGCCCAAGGCGGGCAGGTTTTCAGCCGCGAAATTTGCGGAGGCCCGCACGCGAAATCAACCGGCGAGCTGGGACATTTCAAAATCAAAAAAGAAGAAGCCAGTTCGGCTGGTGTTAGAAGAATTAAGGCGGAATTAAGGTAAGCCGCCTCCGTTAAAGCTTCGGCGGATCCTCAAAAATGCGACCGAATCAAAGATTCGGGCATTTTTGGGAGAAAAGCGAGCTCCGCCGGCGTTCGCCGGATAAAGGCGGTTTTGGAATAGAAAACAATAATGTTATAATGTAGCCAATGAGTTTTTTTGGTTTTGGCGGGAAAAAAGAAGAAACTATTCTGGTTCTTGACATAGGTAGCGCTTCCGTAGGTGGAGCGATTGTCAAAATTTCTTCTGAAAATGAGCCGGAGATACTTGCCACCTCAAGGGTCCCGGTAAATTTTCTTTGGGATATAAATTTTCAGGCCTTTTGGCGTTGCGCTCGAAATTCTTTGAAAAAAGTTCTCAATCATCTGGCAAAAGAATCTCTTGAACGCCCGGATAAAATATTATGCGTTTTTTCCTCTCCTTGGTTTATTTCGCAAACAAGAATTATCAGTTTGAAAAAAAACGACCCGTTTGAAATTAAAAAAGGATTTTTGGAAAAACTGATTGACGACGAGGTAAAGACATTCAAAAAAAGATGGAAATCGGAAACTTCGCGCAGTGGCGGGGAACCGGAAGTTTTTGAAAGAAATCCGATGAAAGTGACTCTCAACGGTTATCCGACAAGAAAGCCTTTTGGCAAAAGGGCAAAAGAAATGAAGGCTTATATTTATATGAGTCTGGGAATGAAAAAAATGGTGGACGAAATCAGAAATATAATTTTGGAAAATTTCGGAGACAGACCCATATTGTTTCATACGCTTCCTTTTGTCATTTCTTCCGTATTGGATGATGTAATTCACCCGGAAGGAGGATACATATTCGCCGATATAGGAGGAGAGATGAGTGATATTTCCTTGGTTCGCGATGATGTTCTGGAAGAAACCGTTTCTTTTCCTTTTGGCAGAAATTCAATACTGAGAAAAATCTCGTCAGAATTTAAGACTTCTTTCAAGGAAGCCTCTTCTTTGGCGGAAAAATTCGGGAGTGGGCGTATGGATAGTTCCGACACTCAAAAAATCACTCCCATTATGGAAGCGGCGAAAAAAGAGTGGACTCTTTTGTTGCGTCAAGCTCTCGTTGAGCTTTCCGGAAGAGGACCACTTTCCAAGGATTTTTTTCTAATCGGATGCAAGGACGACAGCCTTAATTTGATTGATTGCGTTAAAGATGATTTTTTCTCGCGTTTTACAATTCTCGGCAGTTCTTTTGATGTTCGGCAGATACTGCCGGGAGCGTTGAGGCATTACTTCAGCTTTAAAAAGGGTTTGAAAAATGAAGGAGATGTTTTTCTTATGATGGAATCGTTTTTCGCAGATAAAATTTTCAAATAATATCCTTATGCCTAAAAAAATAATACAAGATATCGTTATCAAAAAGCCAACTGTGAATCCTGCCGAGATTT
The DNA here is from genome assembly GCA_964456855.1 of uncultured Candidatus Saccharibacteria bacterium. Lineage (GTDB taxonomy): Bacteria > Patescibacteriota > Minisyncoccia > UBA9983 > UBA9983 > SZUA-82. Next base: position 5,334 of record CAYWCU010000006.1, read on the forward strand.
CGCGTCCCGAGATTGATTTTTTGGATACGATTGAAACTGCTGCGGAAAAGGGGGACAAAAAATATTCTTCCAAGAAAATTCTTAAGATTACGGCTCTTACCGTTTTTTTTACGGCCTCTATTTTTTTCGCGGGATTTCTTTTGACTTATTTTTCTTCAGTCGTTATAAAGGTTACGCCCTTTCAAAAATTCATTGAAATAAATGACAACTTTAGCGCCTCGCGCGAAACGACTGGCACGGTTCTTCCTTTTGAAACAATGACAATAAATCGCGTGGAGAAGTATAAAGGGAAGGCAACTGGGGTAAAGAAGATAAGCGAAAAGGCGAAAGGAACGATAATAATTTATAACGCCTTCAGTTCCCGCCCTCAACTTCTTGTCAAAAATACGCGCTTTGAAACATTGGGCGGCAAGATATACAGGGTTGGAAAGAGCATCAGGGTTCCGGGAGCTGAAATAAAGAACGGAAAAATAGTTCCCAGCGCCGTTGAGGCGGTTGTTTACGCGGATAAGCCGGGAAAGCAATATAACATCGGACTTTCAGATTTCACCATCCCCGGGTTTAAGGGAGATGCGCGTTATGAAAAATTTTACGCTCGGTCAAAAACGGCGATGAAAGGGGGTTTTGAAGGAGTCGCTTCAGTGGTTACCTCTGATGACATAGCCAAAGCGGAAAAGGGAACAAAGGAGAAAATTGAGAAGTATCTGGCGTTAACCGCGGAAAAACAAAAACCGTCCGGTTTTCTGCTTTATAAAAAAGCGCTCATAACCCATATCTTGGGAGAGCTCGGGAATCCGGTTGCGGGAGACAGAATGAAAACCTTTGAATATTCAATGCAAGGAAAAGGCACCGCAATTTTAATAAGAGAAAAAGATTTGGTAAAGAAACTTGTTGGTGAAAAATTGAAGAGTGGCATTTCCGGCGTGGACATAATCAATCTCAACCGGATGGACTTCACCCTGTTGAGTGTGAGTGATGATTGGGGAGAAGCGCGTTTTAATTTAAAAGGAACCGGTCATTTTGTTTGGACTGTTGACAAGAAATCCCTTTTGAACGACTTGAAAAATTTTACGGGAAAAAAGTACGATTCCGTATTCAGTAAATATCCTATGATTGAGGAAGCAAGCCTTGTTTTTAAGCCTTCTTGGTGGAGAATGATGCCGGCGCGCTCTTCCAATATTCATTACGAAGAGATTTTAAAAAAACAATAATCGCTTGGTGTTTTTTCCGTCTTGAATTCAAGGCAAAAGTGTAACGAAAAAAAGCGTTATTAACATAGCAAGGTTGACTTTTAAGAAAAGATTTTGCTATAATTAGAAAGTTGAAAAATGATGGCAGACAGGTCCGTAAAAACAGCTATAGGAACAGTTACAGAGGCATTGCCCAATGCTACTTTTCGTATTCGCCTTGAAGGTGGCGAAGGAGAAAAAGAAATTATCGGGCATCTGGCCGGGAAGATGAGGAAGTATAGAATAAGAGTTTTAATAGGAGATAAAGTAAAAGTTGAAATAAGTCCTTACGGGGAAGAAAAAGGGCGAATTATTAAAAGGTTGTAAGAAAAATAAAAATGAAGGTTAGAGCCTCAGTCAAGAAAATTTGCAAGGACTGCAAGATGGTCAGAAGAAATGGCCGTCTTTACATTATCTGCAAAAAGAACCCGAAACACAAACAACGCCAAGGATAAGCCCATTGAATAATAATTAACATTCGTAAAAACATTATATTATGAGAATAGCGGGAACAAACATACCGGATAACAAGAGATTAGATGTCGCGTTGACCTATGTTTTTGGCATTGGGGCGACAAAGGCAAAAGAGGTCTTGAAGAAATCAAAGATAGTTGTTGACAGGAAAGCCTCTGATTTGTCAGACAAAGAAGCTGCATTAATAAGAGAATTGGTTGAAAAAAATCGTATTGAAGGAGATCTTCGCAGGGAAATATCCTCAAATATTAAAAGATTAAAAGAGATAAAATGCTACAGAGGTTCCAGGCACATCAAGAGGTTGCCAACAAGGGGGCAAAGGACATCCACGAATTCGCGCACAGTAAGACCGTATAAGGGCCGAATGACAATGGGAAGCGGAAGGTCAAAATTGGACAAGAAATAAAATAATAAAAATATGGGGAAAAAAAGAATTATCAAAAAAGCTGGAGATCGCCGAGGAGGAGTGGCCGGAAGGCGTTCCGCCGGTAAATTGCCGAAGAAGAAAATTTCAAGCGGTATTTTGTTTGTTCAGTCAACATATAATAATACTTTGATAACATTGGCGGACAAAAATGGCAACGCGATTATACAGTCTTCAAGCGGAGCCCTCGGTTTTAAGGGGGCAAAAAAGGGAACTCCTTTCGCCTCGTCAAGGGTGGCTGGGGCCCTCGCCGATAAAGGAAAGTTAATGGGTTTGAAAGATATTGAGGTCGTGGTTAAAGGTGTTGGTTCGGGAAGGGAATCGGCGATACGCACATTTGTGGGCAAGGGCATTGAGGTTACCTCAATAAAAGATATGACCCCTATTCCGCACAACGGTCCAAAGCCACCCAAGCCGAGAAGGGTTTAATATGATAATTTTTTTAAATTTTTAAACTATGGAAGACAAATGTAAAAAATGTAGAAGAGCGAGCCAAAAACTTTTCCTGAAAGGGGACAAGTGTTTTACGCCTAAGTGCGCGATGACTAAAAAGCCTTATGTCCCGGGTATTTTCGGTAAAATGCGCGGAAAGCATTCAAAACGCGGGTCATCCGAATACGGCGCTCAGTTGAGAGAAAAACAAAAAGTGAAGTTTAATTACGGCTTGAGAGAACGTCAATTTGCAAACTACATAAAGGAGGCGTCCGGAGCCGGAGACACCACAGTGAAGATATTTTCTTTTCTTGAATCTCGTTTGGATAATGTTGTTTTCCGCCTCGGTTTGGCTGAATCAAGATCAAGAGCGAGGCAGATTGTTTCCCACGGGCACATAATGGTGAACGGCGGAAGACTCAATGTCGCTTCTTACAGAGTGAAAGCGGGAGACAAGATAAGTATTCGGAAGCAATCCGAACCCAAGGGTATTTTTAATGATTTGGACATTAAACTGAAGAAATACAATCCTCCGGCGTGGATTAAGCTTGACAGAGAAGGAAAGGCGGGAGAAATAATCGCCACCCCTTCCATCGCCGATGAACCGGAGATGGAAAGCAGCCTTAATACCATAATTGAATTTTATTCAAGGTAACATTATTAATAATATAGGCGGTTGTCGCCGGTTAAAATATTTGGCGACGCGTGTTTGACAAAAATATGAATTACGAAATTTCATTGCCTTCAAAACCGAAAATAATAAAAGAGGAAGGAAACAAAGGTGTTTACGAAATAGACGCCCTTTACGCCGGGTATGGGCATACTTTGGGAAGTTCTTTGAGGAGAATTATCTTGTCTTCCTTACCTGGTTCGGCGGTAACGGCCGTCAAAATAGACGGAGCTTTGCATGAGTTTTCCACACTCCCCGGAGTCAAGGAAGATGTCATTAATATCATTTTAAATCTTAAAAAAGTGAGATTTAAAATGCACACGGATGAGCCGCAAACAATCACCCTTTCCGTTCAAGGGAAAAAAGAAGTGACTGCCGGAGATATTGAACTTTCCGCCAATGTTGAGGTTTTGAATAAAGATCAGCACATAGCGGAGCTGACCTCAAAGGACGCCAAATTGAGAATTGAATTGATTATTGAAAAAGGACTCGGGTATGTTTCAAGGGAGAATCTCCACAAGGAAAAAGTTGATGTGGGAATGATAGTTTTGGATGCCATTTTCACGCCGGTCAGGAGAGTTAATTACGAAGTGGAAAATATGCGAGTAGGGGAGAGAACCGATTATAACCGCCTTAGGTTCTCCATTGAAACCGACGGAATCATTTCTCCGAAAGAGGCGCTTGAAAAATCAATAGAGATTATGATAAAACACCTGAAGGCGATTATAGGTTTTAAGGAAGAAGAAACCTTTGAGCTGAGTCAAGAAGAAAGCGACACAGTCGTTAATGAAGAACAGGAAGAGGAAGGCGAAGAGAAAGAAAAAGAATTCGGAGAGGAAGATAAAGAGGCTTTAAAGACAAGGATTGAAGATTTGAATTTTTCCACGAGAACAATGAAGGCTCTTGAAGAAGCCGGTATAAGAACCGTGGGAGGAATTGTGAGAAAGAAAGAGGAAGATCTTCTGCGAATAGACGGAGTTGGAAAGAAAGCCGTTCAAGAAATTAGAAGAGTTTTGGGAAAACTCGGAATCGTTCTTAATTAGTAAGTTGAATCTCGTTGGAAATTAAACTATTTTAGTGGACTAATGAGAAGGAATCGGATATAATAAATTTTATTGTTAAAGGTTTAATTTGATTTAAGAAAATGTTTCAAGGAACATTTTCTATTTCTAAGAGGATGAAGCATAAAACAAAAGGAAGAAAACTTGGAAGAAAAGTCAATGAAAGGCGCGCCTTGCTGAGGTCGCTGGCTGTTAACCTTTTCAGGGATGAAAAAATCAAGACAACTGAAGCGAAAGCGAAAGAATTAAGACCGTACGCGGAAAAAATAATCACCAAGGGCGTCAAGGGAGATTTGGCGAACAGGAAATTGGTGATTTCCAAAGTGGGGACGGTTGCCGCCAAAAAAGTCTTTGAAAAAATAGCCCCGAAATACAAAGAAAGGGCGGGCGGTTACATTAGAATAGTCAAACTCCCGAGACGTAAAGGAGATGCCGCCAAGATGGCCATTATAGAATTTGTTTAACTTAGTCAATTATGAATTATAAACTGGATGCAAATCAAAAATCATTAGGCAGACTTGCCTCCGAGGCGGCGGCTATTTTGCGCGGGAAAAACACCCCTTCTTTTGCTCCTAATCGCGCCCCGGAAATAAAACTGACGGTGGACAATATCGGCAAGATTAGAATTACAGGAGACAAGAAAAAACAAAAAACTTATATTCGCCATTCCGGATATCCTGGTTCCTTAAAGACTATTAATCTTGAAGATCTTATCGCCAAGAAGGGAATTGAGCATGTCTTCAAGGAAACGGTAAAAGGAATGCTCCCGAAAAACAAGCTTAAAAAACAAATGATGAAAAATCTTATTATAAAATGACAAACGAAATAACAAAAACAAAAAAAGAAAAACCCGAAACGGACACAGGAAGTTCAAGATATTTTGAGTCGGTTGGCAGGCGAAAGACTTCTGTTGCCAGGGTTCGTCTCTTCAGCAAAGGAAAGTTGGGTGTAACTATTAATGAAAAAAAATTGGAGGATTATTTTCCTCAACAGGATTTGCGCGACATTGTTGAGAATTCTCTCAAGACCATGAAATCGCTTGAAAAATTCAGGATTACGATTAAGGTTTCCGGGGGCGGAATTCATTCTCAAGCCGAGGCGATAGCCCACGGCATCGCTCGCGCTTTAGTTAGTTTTAACGCCGATTTCAGAAAACGACTGAAAAAGGCCGGACTTTTGACGAGAGATCCGAGGGCGAAAGAACGTCGCAAGTTTGGACTCAAGAAAGCCAGGAAGGCGGCACAATGGCGCAAGCGGTAACCCTTGACAAAGCATTAATTATTTGGTAGAATTTAAGCATAAATAAAAATAAGGAAATTTATGGTGTTAGTAGGTTAGGACTTGTTTTTATAAAAAATTAAGTGCCAACAAAAAAATGTTTGAATCTTTGTTTAAAAAAAAGGGCTCTAAAGACAAAAAAGAATTGGTAAAAAAACCTATTTCGGAAACGGGCTGGAAACCGGTCCGAAAAGAATATGCCCAAGAAGGGGAGGTTGACAGTGCCGCTTACAGCAAGGCATACCAAAAATGGCTTAACTCAAAGGGAGAGGAAAGAAGTATAAGACCCCCGAAACCGAAAGATTTTCTGGTGGGCGGAGAGAAAAGCGCGCCGGATGAAGAAGAAGAGACTTATTCCTACGGAGAGATTTCCGAGGGAGGAGAGGGGATAAGCGCAGATGACTACGATGTGGACGCTTTTATAGAGGCGAACAGCGTTTGGTTGGAAAATATGGAACCTGGGAAAGAGCCCAGACTGGAGGATTTTCCCATTAAAAATAAATCAAAGGAACTTGATGTGGATGCGTATCGGGTAGTTTATGTAAAATGGTTGCGTAATCCAATGTCCGGTCCTAAGCCCAAAAAAGAGGATTTTCCCAAAAAAAGATTATAACTTGAAATCTCATAAAAACATCGGAGCCTCTGCCCCGGTGTTTTTATGAGACAGAAATGTCGGGGTTGCATCTGTTGTTTTTTGGAGTTATAATACAGGCAATGTCAGACAAAAAAAAATCTCAACCTCAAGACGATGTCTTTTTTGAAGAAGAGAACGGTTCCGTCGCTTTTGAATTGAAAAAGATGCGCGATAAATTGAAAGAATGCCAGAGGCAAAAAGACGAGTATCTTGTCGGTTGGCAAAGGGCAAAGGCCGATTTTATAAATGCCAGAAAAGATTGGGAAAGACAACTTGATGACTTCAAAAAATATGCGGAATATCCTCTTGTTGAAGATTTGTTGCCCGTTGTGGATGGTTTTGAGAACGCTTTCAAAGATGAGGGGTGGCAGAAAGTTGACAAAACATGGCAAAATGGTATAAAATATCTGCATAATCAATTTATAAGCGTTTTAAAAGAGCACGGACTTGAACCCATAGAAGCTGTCGGAAAAGAATTTGACCCAAGGGAGCATGAAGCCGTCGCCGAATTGGAAGTTAAAAAGGAGGAAGATGATGGAATCGTAATGGAAGAATACAGAAAAGGATACAAGCTCAAAGAAAAGGTTATAAGACCGTCTCAAGTTAAGGTCGGGAAATATACAAAATAATCAGTATGTTAGTGGTTGGTAGCCAGTCTGTTGACATTTAAATTGTTTGACTGCTGATTACCGACTACTGACTGCTTAAAAATATGACAAAAATCTTAGGAATAGATCTGGGGACAACAAATTCGGCGATGGCGGTTGTTGAAGGAGGAGAGCCGAAAATATTGGAGAATGCAGAAGGAAATCGCACCACTCCTTCCGTCGTTGCCATTGCAAAGACGGGGGAACGCCTTGTTGGGTTATTGGCGAAAAGACAATCAATAACGAACGCTGAGAACACCGTTTTTTCCGTTAAGCGTCTCATAGGGCATAAGTTCAGTGATGCGGAAGTTCAGAAAGATAAAGAGCTCCTTCCTTATAAAATAGAAGAAGGAAAGGACAGCGGGGTTGTCGTAAAGATGGGGGATAAAACGTATAGACCGGAAGAAGTGTCCGCGATGATACTCCAAAAAATGAAACATGACGCCGAAGAACGCCTTGGCGAAAAGGTAGAGGAGGCAATTATTACCGTGCCGGCTTATTTCAATGACGCGCAAAGGAAGGCGACTAAGGATGCGGGGGAGATTGCTGGCTTGAAGGTAAGCAGAATTATCAATGAGCCCACGGCGGCGGCGTTGGCGTATGGATTTAATAAGAAAAAAGATGAGCAAATCGTTGTTTACGATTTGGGTGGCGGAACTTTTGATGTTTCGGTTCTTGAGGTGGGCGATGATGTCATTGAAGTGAAAGCGACGGATGGGGATACTCATCTTGGGGGAGACGATATTGACCAAGAAATCATAGCCTGGATTGTTGACGAATTCAGAAAACAGAGTGGCGTGGATGTTTCAAAAGATTTTATGGCGCTTCAGCGACTTAAGGAAGCGGCTGAAAAAGCCAAACATGAGCTTTCCAGCACAATGGAAACGGAGATTAATATTCCCTTCATCACCTCTGACGCTTCAGGTCCCAGGCATCTTTTACTTAAGTTAACCAGAGCAAAACTTGAAGAATTGGTCGGCGATTACATTAAAAAATCAATTGATATAACAAGAAAAGCGGTTGAGGCATCCGGATTCAAGATAGAGGACATTGATGAGGTTATCTTGGTTGGAGGACAAACGAGAATGCCCGCAATCCAAAACGCTGTCAAGGAGCTTTTCGGGAAAGAGCCGAACAAATCAATCAATCCGGACGAAGTCGTGGCGCTTGGAGCTGCGGTGCAGGGAGGAATTATGAAGGGAGATGTCAAAGATGTTTTGCTCCTGGATGTAATCCCATTGTCGCTTGGAATTGAAACACTCGGAGGAGTTTCCACAAAGTTTATTGAGAGAAACACGACAATTCCGGCGAGCAAAAGTCAAATATTCTCAACGGCGGCGGACAACCAAACTTCCGTTGAAATTCACGTTTTGCAAGGTGAGCGGGAAATGGCCGCAGACAACAAGTCGTTGGGAAGGTTTATCCTTGACGGCATCGCGCCGGCGCCGAGAGGCGTCCCTCAAGTAGAGGTGACTTTTGACATTGACGCCAATGGAATCTTGAGTGTTAGAGCGAAAGATAAGGCAACTGGCAAGGAGCAGTCAATTCGCATTGAGGCATCGTCAGGGCTTTCAAAAGAAGAAATTGAGAAAATGAAAACTGACGCTGAGGCTCACGCCGAAGAGGACAAAAAGAAAAAAGAACTTACGGACGCGCGCAATGCGGCAGACACTCTTGTTTACACCGCTGAAAAAGCCTTAAAGGATGCGGGAGAAAAAGTTCCTGAAGATGTCAAGAAAGACATTGAGGAAAAAATTGAAGCACTCAAAAAAGTGAAGGACGGAACCGACTTGGCGGCGGTTAAAAACTCAACTGAGGAACTTTCAAAATCAATTCAAAAAATAGGAGAATTGCTTTACAAACAACCGTCCGCGGAGGGAGCGGCCGAGAACGCTGCGCAAGGAGAAGGAAAAACCGATGGCGGAAATGAGGCTAATCAATCTGAACAGGCGAGGGACGCCGACTTTGAGGAGAAGAAAGACGGCGAAGAAAAATAAAGATTTAGTCGCGCTTGACCGAAATATTTCTTTTTTCGCTCACAAATAAAATGGCAAATAATTACTATGAAATTCTTGGCGTGCCGAAAACCGCTTCAAAAGATGAAATCAAGAAGGCGTTTCGCAAGCTCGCTCATAAACATCACCCCGACAAAAACGGCGGGAATGACAGTAAATTCAAAGAAATAAATGAAGCTTATTCCGTGTTGGGTGATGACAAGAAGAGGGCTGAATACGACACGTATGGGAGAGTCTTTGGGGGAGGACAAGCCCCTCCGGGACAAGGAGGACAAGCCGCCGGTTGGGATTTTGGAGGTTTCAGTGGAGCTTCAAATTTTGACTTGAACGATATTTTTGAAACTTTTTTCGGTGGTGGAGGCGGACATCAAGCTCGGCGAAAAAGAGGAAGAGATATTTCAATTGATCTTGAAATATCCTTTGAAGAGGCTGTCTTTGGAGTTGAAAGAACCGTTTTGATTTCCAAAATATCAGTTTGCGAAAAATGTGGAGGAAAAGGAGCCGAACCCGGCAGCAATCTCAAAAAATGCTCCTATTGCCAGGGCAAAGGAAAAATTAATGAAACGAAAAAATCCTTTTTCGGCAGTTTTACATCTTTGCGCGAATGCGACAAGTGTGGTGGAACGGGGAGTATTCCGGAAAAAAAATGTTCCACCTGTCGCGGAATCGGAATAATGCCCAAGAGGGAAGAGATTAAAATACGAGTTCCCTCGGGGATTGAGAATGGAGAAATGATAAAATTAACGGGAATGGGGGAGGCAATCGTCAATGGAATCCCGGGCGATCTTTATGTTAAAATTCATGTTCGCCCTCATCCAGTTTTCAAAAGAAGCGGGCGGGACATTATTATGGATTTGGACATTAAAATATCGGATGCCCTTTTGGGGTCGGAAAAGGAAATAAAAGTGTTTAATAAATCCATAAAACTGAAAATTCCAGTCGGTATAGATTCGGGAGAGGTATTAAGAGTCAGGGGCTTCGGTATGCCCCAGCTCAACGGAACGAGAGGCGACCTGATGGTCAAAATTATGGTCAGGACGCCAAAGAAAATTTCAAAGAAAGCCAAGAAACTCATTGAAGAATTGAGGGGAGAAGGGCTATAATGAAGATATGTCTCTTGATCAAATTAATCTGATATTGGGAAATCCTTCGTGGGATGTTTTGGTTGTTTTCGGTTTCATCGCCGTCGGTTTTTTCTATGGCGTTTCTGCGGGAAAAACTAAACTCATTTCTTTTTTGTTTTCGCTCTATATTTCCGGTTTTTTATTTGAAAATTTTTATTATCTGGATCATCTGGTAAACGGCGAAACAGTTATTGAAACGTTTTTCGCGAGGGTATTCATTTTTCTTCTTATTGTCCTTGCCTTAAACAGTCTCTTCTCAAGATTTATAGAAGTGCACCATGATTCATCAGAAGAAAATTGGTGGCATATTCTATTGCTCAGTTTTCTGGCGAGTGGCTTGTTATTCAGTTACCTTTTTCACATCTTTCCGGCGCGCGATATTTTCACTTTTTCTCCTGTTATTCAAAATATTTTCGCCTCCAACGTCGCTTTTTTCTGGTGGCTGACACTCCCGTTGGTGGCTTTGTTTCTGGCGCGCAGATAATATGAATAAAAATAAAAAAATATTGATAATATTGGGAAATCCCGTGAAGGACAGCTTTGGTGGCGCTTTGGCGCAGGCGTATATTAAAGGAGCGAAGTCTGCGGGGGCGGATGTTAGGGAAATTTATCTTGGCGAACTGGATTTTGACCCAATTCTTCACAAGGGCTATAAAGAAATTCAGGAACTTGAGCCGGGCTTGATTAAAGCGAGGGAAGACATAAAGTGGGCGGAACACATAGTATTCGTTTATCCGACATGGTGGGGGACGATGCCGGCCCTGCTTAAGGGTTTTTTTGACAGAGTATTTCTGTCAGGATTCGCCTTTAAATTTACAGGCAAGTATTCGTGGGAGAAACTGCTCAAAGGCCGTTCCGCGCGCCTGCTGGTGACGATGGACGCTCCTCCGCTTTTTTATAAACTGTTTCTCGGAGCGCCCGGCATTAAAACCATTAAAAGGGCGATACTTCTAATGTCCGGCGTGAGTCCCGTGAAGGTGACAATGTTCGGGTCCGTTAAAAACTCTTCCGAAGCCAAAAGAAAAAAATGGCTTGAAAAAGCGGAAAAACTCGGAGAAAAATTAGCCTAATTTTATGAAAACCGGAACGCTTTATGTTGTCGCCACGCCCATTGGAAACCTTGAAGATATCACTTTAAGGGCTCTGAGGATTCTGAAAGAAGCGGATTTAATCGCGTGCGAGGACACGAGGGTGGCGAGAAAACTGCTCAATCGTTTTGAAATCGCCACGCCGACAACTTCCTATTTTCAGCATTCAAAAGTTTCAAAAACGGACAGAATAATTCGCGAACTGCTCGCGGGCAAGAATGTCGCCTTGATTACCGATGCCGGCACTCCGGGCATCAGCGATCCGGGCAATGTTTTGGTCGCGGAGGCCGCCGAAAACGGAATCAAAACTGAGCCGATTCCCGGCCCTTCGGCACTCGCCGCGCTGTTGAGCGTTTCCGGAATTAACGCGCAAAAATTTGTTTTTATGGCGTTTCCGCCTCACAAAAAAGGGAGAAGAAAATTTTTTCAAGAGGTGGCGGAAACGAAATACCCTGTCGTCTATTACGAATCACCCCATCGCTTCATAAAAAACCTTGAACTTTTGGCGGAAATGTCGCCGGATAAAAAACTCATTGTTGGCAGGGAACTGACAAAAATGTTTGAGGAAGTCGTCCGCGGTTCAATCGCGGAGATATTGAAATATTTCAAAGAAAACGAGGATAAATTAAGAGGGGAATTCGCCGTGATTGTTAATTAGCTGGAGCTCAGTATCTCTCCGCCGACCTTGCCTTCCCACCCTTTTAATGTTTGAATATCAACAGGATTAAGAGAATAAAGGAGGTGCACTTTGAAAATACTGGCAATTCATGGACTTTGGAAAAAGTCCGAGGTTTTTAATTCTTTCCGGCGCTATTTCGGAGCAGATAAATTCTACGCCCCGGATATTGATTGGAGTGAGAATTATTTGGAAGTTTTAGGAAATTACATCAAGAAGTTGCAACCCGATGTAATAATCGGATACTCGTACGGCGGATACGCCGTTCAGCGACTTTTTGAAGAAAACCCGGACGCCGCTCGTCTGTGTGTTTTAATCGCTCCCGTGGGACCGAGGGGAATTAGCTGGAAAGGCATCTTAGGATGCTTTACAGTAAATAGAAAAAAAGAAAAATATCAATATCACTCGGAAAAAATATCCACGCTTTTGGATATTTTCCCTGGACATGGAAAAGTGATGAGACCGATTGAGGTTCCCGTGTTGGTTATAAGCGGGGGGTGCGATAGATTCATTTCTTTCGGGGATGCGGAAAAAATAACCGCCTTCCATACGGCGGATCATCATCATTACTATGATGATGATCATTGCGAGCTTGTTCGGGACCTTAGGGTCATTTATGGCATTAAGGACTGGATTTGCGGTTATAAGTTATAAAGGGAATCAAGGTCGCGCTGAAACAAGCGTGGCCTGTTTTTTTTGTCCTCATCTTTTGTTATAATATAAACTATGATAGCGAGAGTGTTTCAAATTATAAGTTGGCCGTTTTTTTACATACTATTCAAGGTAGCTCTCAATCTCAAGGTTGAGGGAAGAGAAAATCTCAAGGGCATCAAGCCACCGCTGATTCTCATTGGCAATCACAAGACTTTTTATGATTGCTTTGTTTACAGGGTGGCGTTGGGTGTAAGCGGTTCAGGAATGCTCCCTTTGCGTTTTATGGGTGCCAAGCACTTCTATAATAAATGGTTGAATCTTATGTCTAAATTCGGAGTGGTTAGTTTCATTTATTTCATATTTGGCGTATTTCCTGTCATATATGGACAAGGATTGGATGTCGCCCTTAAGGATGCCAAAGAAATAATAAAGGAGGGTGGCGTTGTCGCTATGTTTCCGGAGGGAAAGGTTATTTATGGCGATGAACTCGGACAATTCAAGAGAGGGGTGGCGGCACTGGCAGCGATGACGGACGCGCTCGTCCTGCCATCGGCAATCAAAGTCGGCAAAAGAAAACTGCTGAGGCGCAAATATACGATGATATTCGGGGAGCCTTTTAAACTCCCCGAAGGCCTGTCCTATGAAGAAGGCGCCGATTATATGCGTTCCATTGTTTTAAAATTATATGAAAAAGAGATATAATAAACTTAATGCTAAGCGCCGATTTTTGGAGAAAATATTTCAAGGTTTATGATGTTTTGAACTTGGCGACTTCCTATCGCGAACTTTTGAAAAACATCGTTGACGAGGCCGAGGTGGAGGATGGCGAGTTGATTTTGGACGCCGGCGCAGGAACGGGCAATTTAGTCACCCTGCTTGAAAAACGGGGAGCCAAAGTGTTTGCCCTTGATTTCTCAAAAGAAGCCCTTGATGTTTGCAAGAGAAAAAACCCCGCCACGAAAATAATTTTGGCTGATTTAACAACCCCTCTTCCTTTTGAGGACAACTATTTTGACCGAGTTGTCTCTAATAACGCTCTTTACAATATTCCGAGATCTGACCGTCTTGCTGTTGCCAAAGAAATGAAAAGGGTCTTGAAGCCAGGGGGGGGTATAGCCCTGTCTAATATTCATGAAGGATTCAAACCGATTAAGATTTACACGGAATCCATCTTAAAAAATGCCAAAGAAACGGGATGGCTGAACACCCTGAAGTTATTCGCCACAATGCTAGTCCCTACTCTGAAAATATTTTATTACAATTTTTTCATTCAGAAGGAGTACAAGTTTTCCGAAAAGAATTTGTTTAAACCGGATGAACAAAAAAAACTGCTTGAAGAAGCTGGTTTTGCCGATGTTTCGGAAACAAAATCTGTTTATGCCGGTCAAGGCGTTTTAAACAGCGCGAAAAAAATATGAAAATTATAAATAAAATCAGTGTGATAAGGGACGGGAGAGAACATACAATAGATTTTGGCATTGCCGAAACAAAGGAGGAAAAACGCGATATGTTCAAGTTGCGGTATAAGATTTATGTTGAGAAAAAAAAGTATATACCAGCGGAACTGACTGATGGGGAATTGGAACTTGATTCTTACGACCGGCTGGACAAGTGTGTCTATTTTATAGCAAAAAACGACAATCAAGTTATTGGGTCTTTGAGAATAATAAGAACAGACCCGCTCCCAATCTTTAAAAGCTATTTTAAGTTTGATGAACCGGATGATTTTTTAGGCATCCCGCCCGACCAGAAGTTTGAGGTAGGAAGATTAATATCCATTGGCAGTATGGGAAATAAATTTTTGCCACGCCATCTTATTCCTTTAGGGCTTTTTTATGCTCTTGCCAGGTTTGCTTATGATGAGGGAATGCAAATGGGCTACGGCGCGATTAAAAAATATATTTTTGAAAAATTAACCAATATAAAATTTCCGATTTATCAAATTAAAAATTACACAAACATATACGACCCCGAGGAGGACGATCCATTGAAAAATTTTTTTAACGACGAAGATGACCCCGTCATCCCCATTTATTTTACGAGGAAAGAGGCATTTTCTTACCTCAATAAGTTATTTAAAAACTCTTTTGCTTTTAAGGAGATTGGGAAAAATCATTTTGTTTTCAAAGGGAATAGTTTAATGATTTTGTCAATGATGGTTAAAAAAATGGGATTCAAAAAATAACATGCCATTAAATTCTATTGTTTTATTATTGACAATCTTTGTAAATATAATATTGGCGATTACCGTATGCCTTAAGGCTAAAAAAAATATAGGTGCCCTTTTCTTCTTTTTTATAACATTGGGAATATTTTTATGGGCTACTCCATTGTATTATTATAGTTTTACGAGTAATAAGAACCTCGCTCTTATTCTTAGTAAGACGGCATATTTTGGGGCTATTTTTTCCATGATGTCCATTTTTTCTTTTGTTGTTTTTTTTAATCACAATGTTAAAAAATTATACCGTAGGTTTTACATATTGATATTTTACGTTATTACATTAGGGTTGTTGTTTACAATAGTTTCGACGGATTTAGTTATAAGGAGTTTTTTAACCTTTGGCAGAGACCGTATCATTGGTTTTGGTCCTTTGTATCTGTTCTATGTAATCTTTGTTGCCTTGTTATTTGTGGTTTCATTTTTTATTTTATATAAAAAATACAAAAAGGAAAAAACATATTCAAAAAAAAGGCAATTGGAATACATCTTCATAGGATTGTTAATCGCGGTCACTGGGGCAATTATTACCAATTTAGTGCTTCCTACCTTTGCTATATTTAGTTTTTATTGGTTGGGTCCTGTTTTTACATTATCAATATCTTTTTTTATCACTTTGGCTATTACACGCCATCATTTATTTGATATTAAAATTATAGTTACTCAGTTATTGGTTTTTATAATATGGATTATATTGTTGGCGAGATTGTTATTGGCCTCAACATGGCAACAGGCGATAGTTGACGCGATACTTTTTATTTTAGTTATTTTCTTTGGCATTCTTCTCATACGAGGCGTTTTAAAAGAAGTAAGGACAAGAGAGGAGATGGAGCATTTGGCGAGAAAATTAAAATCGGCGAATCTTCGCCTCAAAAGATTGGATGAAGCGAAATCGGAGTTTATCTCAATCGCCTCTCATCAGCTGCGCGCCCCGCTCACTTCCATTAAAGGTTACTCCTCAATGCTTTTGGAGGGGTCTTTTGGGAAACTTCCAGAAGAAACCCGAGTTCCGCTCAAAAGGATTTTTGATTCAAGTTTGAGGCTGGTCGGTCTCGTGGGGGATTTTCTCAATTTGAGCCGAATTGAAAGGGGAAAAATGGAATACAATTTCAAAAAAACCAACTTGAGGAAATTGGTGTCAGATACCGTTGAGGAGTTCAAGGCGATGAACGGCAAGAATCTTGAAATTAAATTTGAAGCTGATGGAAAAGAGGACCTTGATGTTATTGCCGATAAAAACAAAATCCGTCAGGTTTTCAGTAATATTATTGATAATGCTATGAAATACACACCCAAAGGATTTATTCATATTTTCTTGTATAAGAATCCCGAAAAGAAGACCGTGATTTTTAAAGTCAAAGACTCTGGTATGGGAATGAACTCGGAAACGCGATCCAGGATATTCCAAAAGTTCAGTCGGGCAAGGGAAGGCATTTCAAAAATAGATACTGAGGGTCTGGGTATGGGACTTTACATCGCCAAAAGAATAGTGAATGACCACGGCGGAAGAGTTTGGGCGGAGTCATCAGGGGAAGAGAAGGGAAGTTCTTTTTATGTGGAATTGCCCATAAACCCGCCACGCGCGAAACACTCCGCCGATTAATTATTCCATCCACCTCCACCGACAACGGTTGTCGGTGGAGGTGGATTTTGGCGCGTAGGGAGAAACGCGCGGTAAAAAACCTTGACAAACTGAGAAATTCATAATATTGTTTTAATATGGACATTAATAATTAAATATAAAAAAGGAAAGGAGGTAGAGATGAAAAAAAAGGCAAAGGCTTTATTGAGCGTTCTGCTCAGTAAGGCCAAAAAGTTCAAAGTTCTTTTGATTTTTCTGGTGGTTATGGTAGCCGCCCTCATGGCGCTGAGTATGTATCTTCAGCCGGAGAAGAGGGTAGTGGACGCCACCACCTTTATTGCGTCGTTGGACGCAAAAAAGGTGGAGGTTGTTACCGTCTATGTTAAAGGGGAAAAAGTCTCCTCCTACACCGCGTTGATTGGCGGTAAAGATGGAGTATTTGTCCTGAAAACCGAGGCCTCGGGAGAGGCCGCCAAGGCGATCGAGAACAGGGTTCTGGAGCTGAAGATTCCGCTCCAGTATTCTCAGGTCCCCGAGCCGTTTGGCTGGGGAAGTATGGGAAAAACTCTGATGATAATCGCCGCCGGGACGGCCATTGTTCTCGCGATCTGGTTCGGGTTCATGATGTTAATGGGCCCGCCACCAGAACAGGACGACCCCTATGTGGGGCTTCCACCCGGACATCCGGGTGCAAAGAAGCCCCGGGCGAAGAAGAAAATTAAAAAAACCACCTTTGCCGACATCGCGGGGTGCGATGAGGCAAAGGAGGAACTCCTGGGCATAGTGGACTATCTGAAGCAAG
Organism: uncultured Candidatus Saccharibacteria bacterium; assembly: GCA_964456855.1. Classification (GTDB taxonomy): domain Bacteria; phylum Patescibacteriota; class Minisyncoccia; order UBA9983; family UBA9983; genus SZUA-82. Next base: position 22,345 of record CAYWCU010000006.1, read on the forward strand.
ATAAGCCACTATATGAAGCCCTTGGGACTAAGCTCCCAAAGGGTGTCCTGCTTTACGGGCCACCCGGAACAGGGAAAACGTTGCTCGCCCGCGCAATGGCGTATGAGGCGGGGATGCCGTTTATAATAATAAACGGCTCCGAGTTCATAGAAATGTATATTGGGGTAGGCGCGTCAAGGGTCAGGGACCTGTTTGATGACGCGCGTCGAGCCGCACCATGTGTGATATTCATAGATGAAATAGACTCCGTCGGTGGAAAGCGAGAGGGTGGTGGCTCTGGAGGCGCCAAGGAACATCAGCAGACCATCAACCAACTCCTCGCGGAGATGGATGGCAGTTCTGCTGATGACGGGATTATTGTCATGGCGGCGACTAACCGCCTTGACATGTTGGATTCCGCTCTCCTCCGGCCTGGAAGGTTTGACCGAAAGATTTTTGTCGGTTTGCCCGATAAGGCGGATCGGGAAAAAATTTTGGAAATACATACCAGGAACAAGCCTCTGACCCCGGAAGTCAATCTGGCGGAAATCGCCCAGATGACAACCGGCTTCTCTGGGGCTGACCTGGAAAACCTCTGCGACGAGGCGGCAAAGCTCGTCATCAGGGAGATAAAAAAAGACGGGAAGCTTTTGAGAATTTTGCTTCCCCTTTTGGCGAAGCTGAATTTTCTCAAAAAGACGGGGATAAAAACAAAAAAGTCCCCGATTGCGATTCCACACTGGGCGTTCGTGAAAGCATGGGATAGGCTCATCACCGGAGGCGACGAGCGACCCAATATCATGGGCAGCCGCGAAAAGCGTGATACCGCTATTCACGAGGCGGGCCACGCGCTTATAGCGTACGTCCGGAACGCCTTGGAACCAGATGATACTAACCCATTGTACAAGGTCAGTATCATTCCAAGGGGGAGGGCGTTGGGCCTGACATACCAGTTGCCGGAGGGTGATGAGGATAAGCATTCCGTCAATAAAAGGAACGCTTATAATAAACTGATTACCCTCTACGGAGGGTGGGCGGCCGAAAAGGTTGTCATGGGTGTGACAACCTCCGGGGTCAGCAATGACCTTGAGGGGGCAACCGAGCTGGTCAAGGACATGGTGTTGAGGTGGGGAATGAGTGAAAATCTCCCCCCCATGCATCTGGCTGGTTCGGGTGCCGGCGCCTATTCAGAATCGCGCGCGGACAGATACTCCGGCGCGACCGAGGAGGAGGTCAACGCGGAGATCCGCGCGTTGATCACCGTCGGCCATAAAAAAGCCGAGCTTATGGTTCAAAAGAACCGGAAAGCTCTGGACGCCCTCGTGGACGCCCTCCTTGAGAAAGAAACTTTGGAAAAGGAGGAGTGCGAGAAAATTTTCTCGGAAAACATTCCTCCCGAAAATCTGCGCACTGAGGCTTACAGCACGCAAAAACTTAATAGAACATAAAAACAAGTAAGCCACACGACCCCGGAACATTATCAAGTTCCGGGGTTTTTTATCCTCAAATGTGCATCACCGAGTCATGCACATTTTCTTTTGATTGTTTAGAAAGAAAAAATGTGTTTAAATATAATAATATGAAAAGGATCCAAATTAAAAATATTAAAGACAGAGTCGGCGAAGTCGTGAAGCTCGCCGGATGGGTGGACGTTCGCCGGGACCACGGCAAACTTATTTTCATTGATTTGCGGGACGCGAGCGGAAAAGTTCAGATTGTCGCCACCCCCAAAAACGCGGAGGCGCGCGAGGTTGCGGACACGGTCAGACCGGAATGGGTCATTGAAATTGAAGGCGAAGTAAAGGATCGGCCGGAGAATATGGTCAATCCCGATTTGCCTTTCGGAAATCTGGAAATTTCCGTCAAAGAAATGAAAGTCCTGAACGAAGCGAAAACGCCACCGTTTGAAATCGGAACGGACGGCTACGAAGTGGGCGAGGAAATCCGCTTGAAGTACCGGTATTTAGATTTGCGCCGGGAGCGGCTTCAAAAAAATATCCGGATGCGCCACAAAGCGGTGAAATACATTCGCGATTATCTTTCCGGGCGCGGTTTTTTGGAAATAGAAACGCCCATCCTCACCAAGTCCACGCCGGAGGGCGCCCGCGATTTTGTCGTGCCTTCGCGTCTGCAAAAAGGGAAGTTCTACGCTCTCCCGCAGTCGCCCCAGCAGTACAAACAGCTTTTGATGGCATCCGGATTTGAAAAATATTTCCAGATTGCGAAATGTATGCGAGACGAAGACACGAGAAGCGACCGCCAGCCTGAATTCACTCAGCTTGATTTGGAAATGTCCTTCGTGGACGCGGAAGACATTATGGGCTTGAGCGAGAATCTCATAATTGGCGCAATCAAGGAACTTATGCCGGAAAAGAAGATAAAAGAAATTCCGTTCCCCAGATTGCCCTACAAAGAAGCGATGGAAAAATATGGAACGGACAGGCCGGACTTGAGAGAAGACAAAAATGACCCGAATGAACTGGCGTTTTGCTGGGTGGTTGATTTTCCTTTTTTTGAAAAAAACGACAAAGGCGGGTGGACTTTTACGCACAATCCTTTTTCGGCGCCCAGCAAAGAGTATGAAGAGGCGCTTATGAAAAAAGAAAACATAGGCGAAATTACTGCCACTCAATACGACCTCGTCCTGAATGGATTTGAAATTGCCGGCGGAAGTATACGCAATCATAGGCCGGAGGCGCTGAAAAAAGTTTTTGAAATTCTTGGCTTCAACGATGCGGACATTGAAAAGAACTTCGGGCATATGCTTTCCGCTTTTGAATACGGAGCGCCGCCTCACGGAGGAATCGCTTTCGGGCTTGACCGTATTGTCGCCATTTTTGAAAACGAGCCGAGTATCCGCGAAGTTATTGCTTTTCCCAAAACGGGCGACGGCCGCGACCTGATGATGGACGCGCCAAGCGAAATCAGCCAAGAACAACTTAAGGAACTCGGATTGGAAATCAAAAAAGGGAAAGAATAAGCAATCGGTAATATGGACAAGAAAACTACAATCACAAAAATCGCTATTTTTTAAAAAAGGAGATTCGCAAAACCATCTATAAAAACGAATGGTGTTTTTCCGACGATGTCAATCCGCCCTTATTTATCACACCCCAATCCACCGAAACCCGGTTTCGGTGGATTGGGGTGTGGCGGATGTACAGCAGGTTGACAAAATTAAAAAAATGTTGATAATTAAAGCAAATTAAGGAAAGTTTTTTGATAATATAAAATAAAACATTAGAAGAAAAAAAGGAGGTGCTGAATGGCAAAAGAAGAAGTTTTCGTGGTGGATACAAGTGTGTTCATTTACGACCCTGAATGTGTGAAAGATATAGTCGAGAAAAATCCCGGGACCACGATTGTAATCCCCGGGGTAGTAATAAACGAACTGGATGGTCTCAAAAGCCATGCCAGCAAGGGTTTTAAGGCAAGGGAGGCCTCTAGAAAAATAAACTCTTACCTTGAAAAAGGGAAGAGTACTGGAGAGTCAATAAAAACCGGTGTCTCCATTGAAAACGGAGCGACCCTCGTTGTGGACTCCGCAAGGGCGGATTTCAATCACCCGGAAATCTCATTAGAAAAAAACAACGATAGCCGTATTATTTTAACGGCTATGCGTTGGAGAGATAAAGGGAATAATGCCGTTGTCATAACTAATGACAACAATTTCAAAATCCTTGCCGAATCCGCCGGATTGTGGGCGGAGATGTATGAGGGAGAGGAAAAGGTATATGATAAGTTATACTCCGGTCTGGCGGAAATTGAACTTCCCGAAGATGCCGCCGGACTGTTCACAATATGGCACAAGGACGGAGGAATGAATATTGATTCCGTTCCCGTTGATGTTGGCGATTTGGTTGCCAACCAGTGCTGTATTTTCAAAGCTGGAGAAAAGACCTTTCTCGCTATCTACAAAGGCGAGGAAGGGTTTAAGCTTGTCCACAAGCCGGCAAAGAAGCCAAGCGTGGACGGGGCAATCCTGCCAAAAAACACAGAGCAGGCATTTGCCTACGCTCTATGTTCTGACGAGAATATTGACCTCGTTTCCCTCGCCGGAAAGGCCGGGACGGGAAAGACTCTCCTGGCCATCTTGGCGGGATATCAACAAATGAAGTTGGGCAGGTATGACCAGATTTTGGTGTACCGCGCCCAGGTTGAGTTGGGGGAGAAGATGGGTTTTCTCCCGGGGACGCTGGATGAAAAGATTGCTCCGTGGAAACTGCCCATTTTAGATTCTCTTTCCTCTATATTAGGTAAGGAAGGAAAATCAAAAATCAAGAAGCTGTTTGATGACGGGTCAATAGTCATTGACCCGATAAATTTTATGCAAGGAAGGACATTAAAGAGATCTTATGTCATTCTGGATGAGGGCGAAAACATTGAGCCCGAGGATATGAAGGCATTGATTACTCGTGCCGGAAATGGGACGAAAATCGTCCTTACTGGGGATGTCGCACAGGTGAGGCATCCGTATCTCAATTCCTTTTCAAACGGACTCACGAAAGTGGTCCAGAGTTTGAAAGAGAGTGAGATAACCGGACATGTAACCCTGGTGAAGAGCGAGCGTTCCAGGCTGGCGGAATTGGCCGCCGATCTCCTATAAAATAGAAATAAAACCTAAAGGACCCACCTTAATCGGCGGGTCTCTTTCTTTTTTCCCGCTTTCCCTCACTTTCCGGTCCGAGTGCCAAGTGAGGGAAAGCAGGGGATTTACCACGATAGCGCGGTAATTTATGCTATAATGTCCTTATAATTTTATGTATGAAGTGCAAACAAGCCAATTTTCTGGTCCGCTAGACCTTTTGCTCGGACTGATAGAAAAAAGGAAAGTTTCCATAAACGATGTTTCTCTCGCCGACATCACGGACCAATATATGGACCACCTGAAAGAACTTCAAAAGTTTCCGATTGCGGAAGTGGCGTTTTTCGTGGTAATCGCTTCAACCTTGATGCTTGTAAAATCCCGCTCCCTGATACCGTCCATAGAATTGACGGAAGACGAGGAACAGAGCATTGAGGAGTTGGAAGGGCGTCTGAAAATCTATCGCCGAATAAAAGACTTTTCCGCGCGCCTGAACAAACTTTACGGGAAAAATCCTCTTATTGAAAGAGCGAGTTTTAAAGGAGTTGAACTCGGTTTTATGGAGCCGAAGGGTGTTGATAAAAATAATATTCATTCCGCGCTCAAGGGCGTAATAGAAAATTTTCCTTCGCAGGAGAAATTGCCGGAGGTGGAAGTGATGAAAATAATCAGCATAGAAGAAAAAATAAAGGAACTGACGGACCGCGTTTCTTACTCTCTGGAAATTTCTTTCACCGAGTTTTCCCTTTCAAGAAATGACATAGACAAGCAAAATAAAAAGGCCGAAATAATCGTCAGTTTTTTGGCGATGCTTGAATTAACGAAACAAGGCATTATAATGGTAAGGCAAGAAGGATTGTTTGACAGCATAAATATTCTCAAGCAGGCCTAAGCAAATTTCTCCGAAAATTTTATTCGCGGGGATAAAAATATGGAAGATAACATCAAAACAACCAATGAAACGAAAAATCTGGACACACTCATAGAATCAATCCTTTTTTTAAAAGGCGAGCCGGTGAGTATTCGGGAATTGTCAAAAATATTGGAAGCCGGGGAAGATGAGGTGAGGGAAGCTCTATCTTTTTTGGATGAAAAATTGTCCGGGCGGGGGATTTGCCTCGTTAAAAAAGAAGATTCCGTTATGCTCGCGACCGCGCCGGAATCCGCGAAACTCGCCCGCGCTTTGGTGGAGGAAGAATTTAATTCTCCGCTTTCAAAATCATCTCTTGAAACTCTGGCAATCGTTGTTTACAAAGGTCCGGTGAGCCGCGCCGACATAGATTATATTCGCGGCGTGAATTCTTCTTTTATATTGAGAAACCTTTTGGTCAGGGGACTGGTGGAGAGGGTTAAAAATCCTCGGGATAGTCGCGCTTATTTTTACAAGCCGACTTTCAGTTTGTTGCGGCATCTGGGAGTGAGTTCCGTGGAGGAATTACCCGAACACGGCGATTTCGTTGAGAAGATGGAGGAATTTACCGCGTCTGCGGAAAGTGGAGAACTTTCCGAAGGCGAGAAATCCGAAGGCGAAAAAACAGAGAGTGAGAAAGAGAAAACTGAAGACGAGAAAACGGAGGGTGGGGAAGCCGCCAATGGCGAGAAAAGCGAAGGTGGAGAACTCGCTGTTGATGAAAAAAGCGAAGGTGGTGAAATCAACGAAAGCGGGGAAGCCGCTGGAGAGGAAATGGCGGAAGTTGAAGAGTTTGCCGATGATAAAGAAAATGAAAACTCGGAAAATAACAATTTTAGCGACCTTTCTGGCGATTAGTCTCTCCTTCGTTTTTTTGTTCGCCACCAAAGATTTGCCGGTTTCGGTTTCCACCGCGGTGGCGGAAAAGAACGCGGTTGAAAGTGGGTCTTTCAAAACCGCGACATTAAAGGCGCGGTCGGCTTATGTTTTTGACATTTCAGCGGGGCGCGCCATTTTTAAAAAGAATTCATCGGCACAACTTCCTCTGGCGAGTTTGACCAAAATAATGACAGCCATCGTGGTTAAAGAGAAAGCCCCGGAAGGCTTAAGGGTGCGTATCCCCAGAAAGGCGATTTTGCAGGAAGGAGATTCAGGGCTGTTAACTGGGGAGTGGTGGAAGGTGTCCAATCTCACGGACGCGATGCTCATAGCGTCTTTAAATGACGCCGCTTTCGCTTTGTCTATGACCGCTCTCGGAGGCGGGAACGGCGATGGCTCATGGAGAGATTTCGTCAAATTGATGAACAAGAAGGCCGAGGAAATGAATTTGAATCAGACATATTTCCTTAATCCGACCGGGCTTGATGTTTCTTCAAACACTCCCGGAGCTTACGGGTCGGCGCAAGATGTGGCAAAAATGCTTCTCTATGTTCTCAAAAAACATCCGGAACTCCTTGAAGCTACCGCTTATAAAACCTTGAAAGTCAATTCTCACTTTTTTAAGAATACCGATAAATTGGTCGGCGACATTCCGCTCCTTGTCGCCGGGAAAACAGGTTTCAGCGATTTGGCTGGAGGAAATCTTGCCATTGTCGTTGATGTCGGGTTTGAACATCCAGTCGTTATTGTCGTTCTAGGTTCTTCCGAAGAAGGCAGGTTCAGAGATGTAAAAACATTATACGAGGAAACACTGCAATATTTTAAATCTTCATAAAATATGCTATCTTACAAATATGGAGCTTAATATTCTAAAAGTTTTCGGACTGTCTTCATTCGCTTTTTTTCTGGCGATGTTTTTCACTCCGGCTCTCACGCACTTCCTCTACAAACACAAAATGTGGAAGAAATCGGCGCGAACTAAAGCGTTGGGCGGAGGAGAGGCGAAAATCTTTCACGAACTTCATAAACATAAAGAAGTGGGAACGCCGAGGATGGGGGGCATATTGATATGGTTTTCTGTTCTTCTTGTGGCGTTTATTTTTTTGATTCTCGCCAAACTCTTTCCTTCTTATACCACGGAAAAAATAAATTTTTTAAGCAGGGGACAAACATGGCTCCCTCTTTTCACTTTGATTTCCGCGTCTTTGGTCGGATTGATTGATGATGTTTTGCAGGTTTTCGGCAAAGGGAAATATGTCGCCGGGGGATTGAGTTTAACGAAGAGAATCGCCTTGGTTTTACTCATCGGAGCCATCGGAGCCTACTGGTTTTACACGAAGCTTGAAATGAGTTCGGTGATAATTCCCTTTTTGGGAGAGTTCAATCTCGGCTGGCTTTTTATCCCTCTTTTTATTGTTACGATGTTGGCGATGTTTTCCGGCGGAGTTATTGACGGACTGGATGGACTTTCGGGTGGAATATTCGCGGCGATGTTCGCCGCCTACGGGGGAATCGCCTTTTTCCAAAATCAAATTGATTTGGCGACGTTCTGCGGGGTGGTTGCCGGAGGCACCCTCGCTTTTTTGTGGTTCAATATTCCTCCCGCCAGATTTTATATGGGAGAGACCGGCGTTCTGGGGCTGACGACGACTTTGACCGTTGTCGCTTTTTTGACGAAGTCGCCGGCGGTTTTGTTAATAATAGCCTTCCCTTTGTTTGCCACTTCCGGGTCCGTGATAATTCAATTGGTTTCAAAAAAATATTTTGGAAAAAAGGTTTTCAGAGTGGCCCCGATACATCATCATTTTGAAGCCTTGGGTTGGCCGGCATACAAAGTAACAATGAGATTTTGGATTATAAGCATCGTTTTGGCGGTTATCGGAATGGTAATCGCGTTGGTGGGAAGATAAACCAAAGATTAAAAGAGTAAAGAGTATTTTACATTTTTATATACCATTTTGGCATTTAATTTTAGACCGAAGTTAAGGCTTTCAATTTTCAATTTTTAAGTTTAAACTTGTATTATGAAATACATTCCAACTATCGGGCTTGAAATACACGCGGAATTAAACGCGCGAAGCAAAATGTTTTGCGGATGCCTGAACGACGCGAATGAATCGCATCCGAATGTGAATGTCTGCCCAATATGTATGGCGCATCCCGGGACTCTTCCCGTTATAAACAAAGAAGCCGTAAAAAAGGTTTTGATGGCGGGAAAAGCGTTGGGCGGGAAGTGGGCGGAATACACGCGATTTGACAGAAAGAATTATTTTTATCCAGATTTGCCGAAAGGGTATCAAATATCGCAAAACAACTATCCGCTCGTGAGTGGCGGAAATTTGCTCGGAGTGAGAATTACGAGAATTCATCTTGAAGAGGACGCGGGAAAACTTGTGCATGTCAATGATGGAAGTCTGGTTGATTTCAATCGCGCTGGACGCCCTTTGATGGAATTGGTTACCGAGCCTGACATAAAGAGCGGAGAAGAGGCGGCGAATTTCGCGAGGGAACTGCAGTTAATTTTTCGTTATTTGGAAATTTCCGACGCGGATATGGAAAAAGGACAGATGCGCGTGGAGGCGAACATTTCAATTAAGCCATTAAACAACTTGGACACTCGGTGTCCAAGTGCACTTGGACACCGAGTGTCCAAGTTGGGCACCAAGGTTGAGGTTAAAAATCTCAATTCCTTTCGGGCGGCGGAACGGGCGATAAATTATGAAATTGAAAGGCAGGCGAAGGCTTTGGACGCGGGCGAAAAAATCGTCCAGGAAACGCGCGGTTGGAACGATGACAAACAAGAAACTTTCTCACAGCGCGAAAAAGAGGAATCGCATGACTACCGGTATTTTCCCGAGCCTGACTTGCCGCCGTTGGATATCCCTTCCCTTGATTTGGAAGGAATGACTATTCCGGAATTGCCGGAGCAAAAAAGAAGAAGATTTAAAAAAGAATATGGGCTCACTGAAGATCAAACGGAATTTTTTATCAATGACAAAAGATTTGCCGATTTCTTTGAAGCTGTCGTGAGCGAACTGAAGACTCTGGACATCAATTCTTCCGAGCCGGATTTGATTTCTCTGGCGGTCAATTATTTGACGAGCGATTTAAAAAGTTTGGTCAAGGAAAAAATGATTTCCTTTGGCGAGATTCTTCTCACTCCGGAAAACTTCTCCGAACTTATTGGGATGATTGCCGGAGGGGAGATAACTTCCAGAGTAGGAAAAGATGTTTTGAGGGCGATGGTTGAAGAGGGAGGAGACCCTTCCGTAATCGTGGATGAAAAAGGGCTAAGGCAGATGGGCGACGAAAAATCAATAGAAAAGTTGGTTGACAAAATAATTAGGGAAAATCCGGAAGAGGCGAAAGGGTATAAGGATGGCAAAGAAGCCCTTTTGCAATTTTTGGTCGGGCAGGGAATGAAAGAAACGAAAGGCAGTGTGAACCCGAAAATTTTGGGGGAAATGCTGAAAAAGAGGCTGAAATAGAACTCCACAATCCACCGAAACCGGGTTTCGGTGGATTGTGGAGTTCCACCGAAACCCGGTTTCGGTGGATTTTTGTCTTATTTATCCACATTTTTTTCGTTTTTTGCCGGTGGATATTATCGCTTCTTTCCTATATAATGATAAACATAATCAAAAGGTCGAAGAAAATTATTATAAGTTATTTTAAACAGAACGCAATTATGAAAAAAATCATAAAAGTTTTGAGTTTGTCCTTGATTGCCGGTCTTTTGGCTTTCTCTTCCTTCGTGGGGCTTGAACCTCAGTTGGGATTGGCGGCTTCGGCGACTGACGATGTTGTGGTGACTCTGGCAGTGACTTCGGGAATTTCAATAGATTCTCCCGCTGATGTTACGATGGACCCTTTGACCATGTCGCAGCTGACGAGTGTCGGAACGACGACATGGACGGTCATCACTAACAATCAAGCCGGTTACACATTGGGTGTGAAGGCTGATTACACCAGCAGGACGGCCGCTTTGAAATCAACTGTAGGAGAGCAGTTTACCGATTACGGTACGAGTAGCCCCGCCACGTGGATAGTAAGCAGTGACTACAAATTCGGTTTTGCTCCTTTGGGAGCCGATGTGACTGGTTACGGAACGGGAAGTCTTTGCGAATCCGCAAACGATGTTCCGAGCACTTCGCTGAATTATGTCGGATTTGACAGCGCTGACAGAACAATCGCGACCAACAGCGCGGAAACAAGCACTTCGGGAACTCCGACGACCGTTTGTTACGCTGCCGAGCAGGATGGTGTGTGGGCTCCTTCCGGAACTTACACCGCGACCATTACCGCCACCGCAACGACTATCTAAATCTGAAAATCTGTTATGCCCAGTCTCTTTTCCTTTCCCGGCTTCAAGCAAAGGAAGGGAAAGGAGCACTGGGCGCAACGGGTTGAATTAAAAGAAAAAATAAAATGACCAAAATGCTTAAAATGAAAAAGAAAAAAATATTGTTCGCGGGCGTTTTCTTTCTTCTCTTCGCCGTTGGCTCATGGGGAGTTCCCGCGGTTGTTTCGGCTTATGAAATAGTGAATGTCAATACTGACCTGAAAAATGATTTCGTTCTTGAACCGGCAAAGTTTGAAGTTTCTCTGGACCCAGGTCAATCAATAGTCAAAGATTTGACCGTTACGAACAGAATGAAAAAGACCAGAAAATTCAAAGTTGAGGTAGAGGATTTTACCGGTTCAAAATCAGGGAAGCGAGCCGTCGTTCTTATGGGCGAGGAGAGAGGACCTTACTCTTTGAAAGATTACATTAAGCCCGAACTGCAAGAGTTCAGCTTGAAGCCGAATCAAAAAATGGTAATGTCGGTCAAAATCAATATTCCGGAAGACGCCCAACCCGGGGGACTTTACGGAAGTGTTTTGGTCTCATCCGTTCCCACTCAAAAGGAAACTGAATTGGCGGGGAAAGGAGCGAAAAGTGGAGCCATTATTATCTCAAGATTGGGAGCTTTGTTTTTCGTCAAAGTGAACGGGGATGTTTTTGAAAAAGGCTCCCTACGCGACTTCAGGACAATCCCGTCAAAAAAAGTGTTCTTTCAAAATTCTCCAATCGGTTTTGAAATTCTCTTTCAAAACAAAGGAAGCGTTCATCTTGACCCTTACGGCGTCATAAAGATTAAAAATATCTTGGGGGGCGTCGTGGATGAAATAAAAGTTGATCCTTATTTCGCTATGCCGGATTCGTTGCGATACAGGCAAGTCAAGTGGAATAAAAGAATTCTTTTGGGACGCTATGAAGCGACCGCTTTAATCAACAGGGGATACGGCAATATCGTTGACGAGATGTCCGTCAGTTTCTGGATACTTCCTTGGAAACTGATAGCTTCCCTTTTCGCGATTATTCTTTTGATTATTCTGGTTGGCGGATTCTTCTTCTCAAAATTTGAGATAAAAAGAAAGAAAAGAACTGATTAAAAAAATGAAAGGCTATTTTCGCCGAACAATATATCTCGCGATGACCGTTCTTTTTATTGGCGGTTACGCTTTGCTGTTCGTCGGAAACGGATTGGCTTATGTGGCGAGTTCCACGAATTATCGGATAGAGAGCGACTCCGTCAATGTTGGGGGGATTCTCTCCACTTCCACGAACTATAAAATGGAAGATACTCTCGGGGAAACGGCGGTTGGATTTTCAACCAGCACCTCTTATAAATTGAAGGCGGGTTATCAACAAATGTCAGGTTCTTCAATCAGCATCAGTTCCGCTCCGGACATCCTTATGGACCCTTTGACAATGAGCCAAAACAGTTCGGTGGGAAGCACGACCTGGAATGTCGCAACCGATAACACCGCCGGATACTTGCTCAGCGTTAAGGCGTCCGCCTCTCCGGCTTTGACTGACCCAAACACCGGGGAAAGTTTCGCTGATTACACCGAAAGTTCCTCCGGCGTAAAAGAGCAATGGTCCGTGAGCAACGCCTACGAGTTCGGATTTTCCGCTTTCGGGAACGATGTGAGCGGATACGGAAGTGGCGCGGATTGTTCTTCAGGAACAGATGTTCCGAGTGCCACGCTTCTCTGGGAAGGATTTTTAACCTCAAACATTGAAATGGCGAGCAGTAGTTTGGCAACGCCTTCCGGAACCGACTCCACCCTGTGCGTGGCGGCTGAGCAAAAATCAGTTTTCGCCCCATCCGGGAATTATGCGACGATTATTATCGTTACGGCGGTGGCGCAGTGAAAAAAACTCGGCAAAAATAAAAAATGAGATTTCCCGGAGAGCGAGCATCAAAATAAATGAAGACAAGATTCAAAATAAACAATTTATCGCTCATCATCGTTTTCTTGTTTTTTGGTTTTATGGGAATGGTCTTGTTTTCATCCAGAGCTTACGCCGTTTCTGATTCCGTTCAGATTAAACAAGATGTTGTTAATTGCAATAACAACGACATTTGCGAAGCGTGGGAATCATTGGATTCATGTCCGGGAGATTGCTCAAATACGGGGGGGCATCATCATCACGGCGGGCATGGCGGGGGAGGTCATATGTCCGTTAATATTCCACCTGACACGCAAAAGCCCGAAATTTACAAACTCAGAATAGAACCGAAAATCAATTCAGTTCAAATATCTTGGGTAACCGATGAAAATGCCATCGCTAAAGTTTATTGGGGGAAAACGCAGAATTACGAAGGAGCGGGATTATCCGAAATAATTTTTTCAAAAAACCACGCGGTAAAGATTGAAAATCTCCCGGCATCATCCCGATATTTTTTCAAAATAAGCGTTTCTGATTTATCGGGCAATGAAAGAGTGATAAGAGGATTAACTTTTGTAACCTTGTCGCCCCCGGATACCGAGGCCCCGGCAAATGTGAGTGGTTTGCGCGCGAAGGTTCTGAAAAATTCGGTCTTGCTCAAATGGAGAAATCCTTTTGCGAAAGATTTTGCGGGGGTAAGAGTTACAAAAAGAGAAAAATTTTTTCCGAGAGATTTTCTTGAGGGAAAAGTTGTCTATGAAGGAAGAGGAACATATGCGGAAGACAGGGAAGTGAAAAGAGGTGTCCGTTATTATTATTCGGTTTTCAGCAGGGACAGAAGTTGGAACTATTCTTCAGGGGCGAACATCTCAGCGCTTTTTGGAAAAGAGAAAGCGACCCCCAAAAAAGAAATTGTTGAAAAGAAAATACCGGAAAAATTAAAGGAAATCTCTCTCTTTGATTTTGACTTTAGTCAAGAAGGCAAAAAAATATCTTTCGTCGGGAAGAGAATAAAAATAAAGGCGGATAAGAATTTGAAAATTTCCCTTGACGCGAATAAAGTTCCGAAAGGTGTCAAAAAAATATCCCTTAAATTGGGAAACCCCGAAAATCCCGCCGAACCTTTTTTCTTTACATTCAAGCTGAATAAAAAGAAAGGCGTATTTGAAACAGTTGTTTCTCCCGCGAAAGAGGACACTTCTTATTCGCTTTCCATCAGTATTGAAGGTCAAAAGAGTGAGGGAATAAGGAAAATAGCGGCCGAGATTGTTCCATCGGTGGCAAAAACAAAGAGCGTAAAAGAAGTTTTTCAAGGTGTAGTCGGCGGTGTAAATAATTTTATCAAAAAAGTAACTTCGCGTTTGATAAACACCTTTTTGGGCATCGTTAAATTATTCGGAATATTTTGACAAGTGAGCTATTTTAAGGCATAGTATAGAGTATAACAATACAAAGAAGAGTGATGAAATTATCACGCCCAGTATCAATATTTTTAACGATAGCCGTAATTTTAATGACGGCAGGTTTTGCTTTTTCATCATTCGCTTCTTTTAATCCGCAAATAAATTATCAAGGGAAACTCACCAATTCAGGCGATGTCGTGGTGGCGGATGGAAATTATAATATTGAATTCAAGCTTTACACGGTTGCTAGCGGAGGAACGGCGATATGGACGGAAACACGAACCTTGACTAACAGAGTGCCTTTAGCGAATGGACTATTCAGCGCTATGCTCGGAAAGGTAACTTCACTTTCGGGCGTTGATTTTAATCAAACCCTTTATTTGGGAGTGAACATAGGAGGAACGGCGGACACGCCCGCTTGGGACGGAGAGATGACCCCGCGGAAAAAACTGGGAGCGGTTCCCGCGGCTTTTGAAGCGGACAAGCTTGACGGCATTGATTCCCTTTCATTTCTTCGCTCGGATCAAGCCGACACAATGTCGGTCAATTCCGCTTCAACACTTCTTTCATTGATTCAGAACGGTTTGGGGGACATTTTAAATATTTTTGACGGATCAACCGAAGTTTTCACGATTCTTGATGGTGGCAATGTAGGAATAGGGACAACCACTCCCGCCACAAAGCTTTCCGTGTCGGGCAACGGTTACTTCACCGGAGGGCTTGGCGTGGGTTTGCTCAACACGATTGCCGGAACTCTGAAAACGAGCGGAAACGCCACAATCGGCGGAAATTTGGCGGCGTCCGGAACAATCACAGCGTCCAACCTCTCCGGAACTAACACCGGCGACCAAAATCTAACACCATACGCATTACTTTCAGGAGCGACATTTACTGGAGCAATATCTGCAACCAATCTCTCCGGAACTAACACGGGCGATCAAACAACAATTACAGGCAACGCCGGAAGCGCCACCAAACTGCAAACGGCAAGAACGATTGCTGGAGTGCTTTTTGACGGAACAGCAAACATTTCTCTTAACAACAACGCCATCACAAACGGAGCGGGTTACACCACCAACACGGGAACGGTTACTTCAGTTTCCGGTAGCGGAGGAACAACAGGGCTTACTCTCACCGGGGGACCAATCACAAGTTCGGGAACACTCACTCTCGGAGGAACTCTTGCGGTATTAAACGGAGGCACAGGAGCGACAACCGCGGCGGGAGCGAGAACAAACCTTAATGTTGATGTGGCGGGAACGGACAACTCAACGAATGTAACTCTCGCCGGAACGCCAAACTATTTAACAATATCCGGACAAACAATCACGCGCGGACTTATTGATTTAACGACAGATGTAACGGGACTGCTTCCTTCCGCGAATATCGTGGACAGTTATCTTAAAAACACCGGCGACACCGCCACGGGCGACTACAACTTTGACAGCGGAACACTCTTTGTTGACAGCGTGAATAACAGGGTGGGGATAGGGACGGCGAGTCCCACCGCCAAACTCTCCGTTAACAGTTCAAATTCAACAGACAATCTTTTTCAAATTTCCACCACCACCAATCAAGGTATTTTTCTGGTAAACAATCAAGGAAGGGTGAGTATCGGAACGACGAGCCTCGGGGCGAGATTGACGGTGGTGCCGGCGGACAGTGGGGAAGGGGCAATGGAAGTTGGGTGGTATGCGGAAGCATTGGGAGATAATTCCATAGCTATGGGGGACAGCACTACCGCCAGCGGTCTTGATTCAACTGCCATCGGGACTTCCGCGGTGGCAAGTGGCAATTTCTCGCTTGCTCTTGGATATATTTCAAGCGCCACCAGCCGTGAATCAATATCCATTGGGGATTTCTCAACGGCATCTGGTGATTATGCGCTTGCGCTGGGTTTTGACGCAAACGCTAATGGAAGTAAATCGGTTGCCATAGGTCAATCCACCAGTGGCGGAATTTCTTCCATGGCGTTGGGATCTTTCATTAATGTTCAAGGGGATTATTCCGTGGGAATCGGATTAGATTCTACGACAAGGACATTGACGGCGGCGAATACGATGGCGATTATGGGTGGCAATGTCGGAATCGGCACCACTTCTCCCGCCACAAAGCTTTCCGTGTCGGGCAACGGTTACTTCACCGGAGGGCTTGGCGTGGGTTTGCTCAACACGATTGCCGGAACTCTGAAAACGAGCGGAAACGCCACAATCGGCGGAAATTTGGCGGCGTCCGGAACAATCACAGCGTCCAACCTCTCCGGAACTAACACCGGCGACCAAAATCTAACACCATACGCATTACTTTCAGGAGCGACATTTACTGGAGCAATATCTGCAACCAATCTCTCCGGAACTAACACGGGCGATCAAACAACAATTACAGGCAACGCCGGAAGCGCCACCAAACTGCAAACGGCAAGAACGATTGCTGGAGTGCTTTTTGACGGAACAGCAAACATTTCTCTTAACAACAACGCCATCACAAACGGAGCGGGTTACACCACCAACACGGGAACGGTTACTTCAGTTTCCGGTAGCGGAGGAACAACAGGGCTTACTCTCACCGGGGGACCAATCACAAGTTCGGGAACACTCACTCTCGGAGGAACTCTTGCGGTATTAAACGGAGGCACAGGAGCGACAACCGCGGCGGGAGCGAGAACAAACCTTAATGTTGATGTGGCGGGAACGGACAACTCAACGAATGTAACTCTCGCCGGAACGCCAAACTATTTAACAATATCCGGACAAACAATCACGCGCGGACTTATTGATTTAACGACAGATGTAACGGGACTGCTTCCTTCCGCGAATATCACCGACGCTTTTCTTAAAAACACCGGCGACACCGCCACGGGAGATTATACATTTTCTGGCAACCTCTACACCGCCCTCACCTCTGGCTCAGTCCCTTTCATCGGCTCTTCAGGCTTGCTCACAGAAGACAACTCAAACCTCTTCTGGGATGATACGAATAAGAGATTGGGGATAGGGACGGCGACATTTTTAGGAACTGAAAAAACATTAATATATGATACATCTATTGCAAGCGCGGCGGTTGCGTTAAGGGTATACGGGACAAATACAGGTGCTAAATGGACTGGGAGAATTGTGGCAGGTGGAACTAATGTTGCTTTTATTATGGGTGAATATAACACAATGGCGTGGCTTGGCGCTCATACCGCAGCGTTGAACGCGTGGAATGATTTTTATATCAATCCAGATGGGGGGGCTAATCTATATTTAGGTGCGATAACTGGTGCGTTTGCAAATGGACCAATAATGACAGTTAAGAATGATGTTGGTAATGTTGGGATACATTCAACTAATCCGCAAAACACATTATCTGTAAGGGGGTCTCAATCTATTGGTAGTTCGTATAACACCGCCGCTCCGACAAACGGTTTGATTGTGGAGGGTAATGTCGGCATAGGCACAACCACTCCCGCACAAAAATTAACTGTTGTTGGAACAATATCCGCAAGTGGGGCAATCAATGGATTAGGAAACTCACTTGAAGGAACAAATCCAGTTGGTGGGTCGTTTTCATTCGCTGACCCCGACGGAAACACGATAATATCACATACCAGAATTGGAAATGATACTTATAGTTCAAATTCGGTAGCAGAAATACAGATTTCTTCCTATGGTTCAGCTGAAAACGGAGGTGGCGGAAATTTAAGATTTTTTAACACCAGATTTGCCAATGATGTTGCCTTAATTAAAGGAACTCGTAATGGTAATAATACTGGTAAACTTGATTTTTATACAGAATATGGTGGTTTGCAAAAGAGAATGACAATAAATGACAATGGCAATATAGGCATAGGCACAACCACTCCTTCCGAAAAACTGGATGTCAATGGAAATATTTTTATAAGTAATGCCGGAGGTAGCTTAAAAATAAGAAATTCTTATACTCCATATAATATCGCCTCAATATCTTTTTCTAATTGGATAGGTGGCTCCGAGAGTATAAATATAGCGCTTGGCGATGGCAACTCCTGGAGGTTTACTGATAATGGAGGAATAATATTTAACCAGAGCGGAGCGAATGGTTATTTCAAAGTATTATCCAATGGTGATTTGGATATGAGTGGGAATAATATCAGGTTGAACGGCGGTTGGTTAAGCGGTGATGGCGCAAACGAAGGGGTTTATGTGGACACGAGTGGCAACATCGGCATAGGGACGGCGAGTCCTTCGCAAAAACTCCATGTCATAGGCAACGGACTTTTCTCCGGAACAATCACAGCGTCCAACCTCTCAGGAACTAACACGGGCGACCAAAATCTAACACCATACGCATTACTTTCAGGAGCGACATTTACTGGAGCAATATCTGCAACCAATCTCTCCGGAACTAACACGGGCGATCAAACAACAATTACAGGCAACGCCGGAAGCGCCACCAAACTGCAAACGGCAAGAACGATTGCTGGAGTGCTTTTTGACGGAACAGCAAACATTTCTCTTAACAACAACGCCATCACAAACGGAGCGGGTTACACCACCAACACGGGAACGGTTACTTCAGTTTCCGGTAGCGGAGGAACAACAGGGCTTACTCTCACCGGGGGACCAATCACAAGTTCGGGAACACTCACTCTCGGAGGAACTCTTGCGGTATTAAACGGAGGCACAGGAGCGACAACCGCGGCGGGAGCGAGAACAAACCTTAATGTTGATGTGGCGGGAACGGACAACTCAACGAATGTAACTCTCGCCGGAACGCCAAACTATTTAACAATATCCGGACAAACAATCACGCGCGGACTTATTGATTTAACGACAGATGTAACGGGACTGCTTCCTTCCGCGAATATCACCGACGCTTTTCTTAAAAACACCGGCGACACCGCCACGGGAGATTACACATTTTCTGGCAACCTCTACACCGCCCTCACCTCTGGCTCAGTCCCCTTTATCGGCTCTTCGGGCTTGCTCACCCAAGACAACTCCAATCTCTTCTGGGATGATACGAATAAGAGATTGGGGATAGGGACGGCGAGTCCGAGTGACGCATTAGATGTCGTCGGAAGTATCAATGCCACAAAATCAATTTCATCAGGTATAAATGTAGAAATACTCAGTGCAGATAAGACCCTAACCGCGGGAACAGATGAACAATATCAATATCTTGACCCGAACGGAGCGAATAGGATAATCACACTTGATACTGCTTCCGCCAGCGCAGGCGACAGGTTCGTGATTAAAAATAACGGTGCTTATAGCATCACTTATCGTTTACAAATAAATCAAGGAGCAACGCTATTAGATTACATCTACGCATTAGGTAGTAAAGTATTCATCTTTGATGGCACTAATTGGCAGGGTGCTGATAACGGGACTAAGGATAATAATGTAGCGGTTGGATATAACTCAAACGGCTACACATCTGGTGTAGCGCTTGGGGCTGGTGCATCCGGCTCCACATACGGCGCAGCGGTTGGATATAACTCAAACGGCTACACATACGGCGCAGCGGTTGGATATAACTCAAACGGCTACACATACGGCGCAGCGGTTGGGCGTAATGCTGAAGGTTACTCAAACGGCGCAGCGGTTGGAGCGTATTCCAATGGAAGATTAAATGGTGTTGGGATAGGAAGAAAGGCAAGAGGTTGGTATAATGGTGTAGCAATAGGGTACTATGCAGGAGCAAACCTCGGCACACAAAACCCTGGAGGAAACATCCTCGTTGGTTATCAAGCAGGCGATAACCTAACCACAGGAACTTATAACATCGTCCTCGGCTACAATATAGACGCACCGGCAGTAGATAGCACACAAACGCTTAACATCGGCAATCTTATTTATGGGACAGGCTTAGACGGTTCAGGGACGACCTTATCAACTGGTAATATCGGCATTGGCACAACCACTCCCGCGCAAAAACTGGATGTCGTCGGTAACGCAAGAATTAGAGGAACTTTATCTCCTAATAACTTTGGTTGGGGGTCTGTTTTCCCTACATTCGGTCAACCAGGGTATCGTATTAACGAACTTTCTGATGCCCTTTATAAAGCTGATGCCAGATTTACTGTAACAAATGGTAGTTCTGCATATTTTGACGGAAATTATGAGAGCAAGGTTGGTTTACCGTCAAGTGCCACCACAACGATAAATATAAATGTTGCCGGTCAATCTGGTATTCCGGCAAATGGTATTACATATCCGCAAGGTTATATATATGTTTCTTTTTATCATATTAATAATCAATATACGGATATTTCTTTGAGGTATAAATCTGGTGGTAATTGGCATGACGCAGGCACCCCAGTAGATGTTGCGAGCGATGCTGATACTAGATTTAAGGTAATGCGTTTTAATATCTCAGGTGCAAACTACTTGACTGATATTGAATTATCTATCACGACTGATGCTACTAATTTAGTTAGGCTAAGTGCTATAAACTATTTCCTAACAAGACATACAAGTCAAACAGAACCGCCTTATGTGTCAAAATATCTTGGCGTGAATACGCTCCCGGGGAGTTTCAATGTGTTGGGCAATGTCGGCATAGGCACAACCACTCCTTCCGAAAAACTGGATGTCAATGGAAATATTTTTATAAGTAATGCCGGAGGTAGCTTAAAAATAAGAAATTCTTATACTCCATATAATATCGCCTCAATATCTTTTTCTAATTGGATAGGTGGCTCCGAGAGTATAAATATAGCGCTTGGCGATGGCAACTCCTGGAGGTTTACTGATAATGGAGGAATAATATTTAACCAGAGCGGAGCGAATGGTTATTTCAAAGTATTATCCAATGGTGATTTGGATATGAGTGGGAATAATATCAGGTTGAACGGCGGTTGGTTAAGCGGTGATGGCGCAAACGAAGGGGTTTATGTGGACACGAGTGGCAACATCGGCATAGGGACGGCGAGTCCTTCGCAAAAACTCCATGTCATAGGCAACGGACTTTTCTCCGGAACAATCACAGCGTCCAACCTCTCAGGAACTAACACGGGCGACCAAAATCTAACACCATACGCATTACTTTCAGGAGCGACATTTACTGGAGCAATATCTGCAACCAATCTCTCCGGAACTAACACGGGCGATCAAACAACAATTACAGGCAACGCCGGAAGCGCCACCAAACTGCAAACGGCAAGAACGATTGCTGGAGTGCTTTTTGACGGAACAGCAAACATTTCTCTTAACAACAACGCCATCACAAACGGAGCGGGTTACACCACCAACACGGGAACGGTTACTTCAGTTTCCGGTAGCGGAGGAACAACAGGGCTTACTCTCACCGGGGGACCAATCACAAGTTCGGGAACACTCACTCTCGGAGGAACTCTTGCGGTATTAAACGGAGGCACAGGAGCGACAACCGCGGCGGGAGCGAGAACAAACCTTAATGTTGATGTGGCGGGAACGGACAACTCAACGAATGTAACTCTCGCCGGAACGCCAAACTATTTAACAATATCCGGACAAACAATCACGCGCGGACTTATTGATTTAACGACAGATGTAACGGGACTGCTTCCTTCCGCGAATATCGTGGACAGTTTTCTTAAAAACACCGGCGACACCGCCACGGGCAATTACAACTTTGACAGCGGAACACTCTTTGTTGACAGCGTGAATAACAAAGTGGGGATAGGGACGGCGAGTCCGGGGGATAAACTTACGGTTTCCGGTGGTGGAATTAAATTGGATAATTCACAATATCTCCAATGGCGGAATTCAGCCAACTCCGCAGATATCAATGCGATTACCATGGATTCTTCCAATAATTTGCGTTTGGCTTCAGGGGGCGGAATTGTAGCTCTTTACGATGGTTTCAATCCTTATACTTTGAATATATATGATGGCACTTCGCTTAAAACATCCATTGGAAGCTTAGGGGTATCATATTTTAACGGAGGCAACGTCGGAATAGGAACGGCAACACCGAACGAAAAACTTGAAATAAATTATGGAAACTTGAGAATGAATCGCGTGGACGCTCCGGCTTCCACAACCGTTGCCGTTAATGCCACCACCGGAAACTTGACAGGAACATATTATTACAGGATTACCTTAGTGACGGCAGACGGCGAAACGGAAATGGGCGTTCTCAGTGGTTCAGTGGCCCCTTCTGGACAACAAGTTAATCTTTCAAATATCCCGATAGGACCCTCAAAGGTTACAGCAAGAAAAATTTACAGAACGAATGCCGATTCTGGATTTAACGGATATACGGATATGTATTTCGTGGCTACCATTAATAATAACACCACCACCGTTTATACCGACAATATCGCGGATGCCTCGCTTGGCGCCGCCGGTCCGGGAAATAACACAACTGGTGGCGGATTCTATATTAATTCAAACAGATTTCTTGAATCAAACAGTTTAAATCTTTCCTTGGGTTATAATTCAGGCGGAGCTACCGGATCCGGAGAGCTTTACAATACTTTTATCGGTCCCTACACTGGCTACTCAAATACTTCCGGTTATCATAATACATTTCTCGGCACTAAAACTGGATGGAAAAATACTACGGGATATTTTAATACTTTTATTGGAATGTTTTCCGGCTATAACAACACCACAGGGTATTCAAATTATTTTGGAGGGATGGATGCCGGATTAGGCAATACCTCCGGTAGCGCTAATGTCGCTTTGGGAATTTTCACGGGGTGGGGAATGACAACTGGAACAAGCAATGTTCTTGTCGGATACAACGTCGGATATAATCTGGGCGCGGGAAGCAGTAATACGATGATTGGGCGAGGTGCCGGCTATGAGTCAACGGGAAGCAATAATGTCTTAATCGGCAATCAGGCGGGAAGTCAGCTGACGACTGAATCAAACCGTCTTTACATTGAGAACTCAAACTCAACCTCTCCTTTAATCTACGGAAATTTCAGCACGGATGTAATTAACTTCGGCACTTCCCAGATTTATGTCGGCAGAGGATCCGGACTTCCTTCCATAAAGGCGAGCAGTTTGGCAAGCGCCGGGATGCTTATTATGGATTCGGCCGGCGGAGGAGTAGCGCTTAATTGGTACACCGCTGACAATGTTTATATAGCTACCGGCGGAGGAAATGTCGGTATTGGGACAAGCGCTCCCACTAATCCGTTGCAAATGGCTTCGGGAGCGTATGTTAGTTCCGGAGGAGTATGGACGGACGCGTCCGATTTAAGATTGAAAACCGATGTGAAAAATTTAAACGACTACGGGCTTAAACAAATTATGGAATTGGAGCCGAAGAGATTTAAATATATAAACGGTGGCGCCACCGATATTGGATTTATCGCTCAGGATGTCCAAAAAATCCTCCCCGAACTTGTTCAGGGAGATGAAACAAAAGGCATGCTTGGTCTGGAATACGGACACATATCCGCGGTGCTTGTCAATGCCGTAAAAAACATATCAGATGTTGTGGACTTAATTGACGCGACTACTACTACTCCTTCAATTAAAATAGACGCGGACGGCAATATCGGAATCGGCACGACCACGCCGGCTTATAAACTGCAGGTGGCGGGAACCGTGGCGGCGCAATCGTTTGTCAATATTTCAACAGAAAAAGCGAAAAAAGATATTGCGTTTTGGGGGGAAGAGGATTACACCACCGCGCTTGAAAAAATCAAGGAAACAAAATTGGCGAATTATCATTATCTCGGAGATGATTCGGACGCGCCTTCGCGATTCGGTGTAACGGCGGAAGAGGCGCCGTCTGAAATTCTTTCAGTAGACGGCAAAGGCGTTGATTTATACAAAATGACGACTCTTGTTTTTGCGGGAACCAAAGAATTAGCGAGCAGAGTTGATAAAATGGATTTGAGGATTCAAGATTTAGAGGCGAGAATTGCGAACGCTTCCACAACTGGAGAAAGCGTGGGCGTGGCTTCAGTAAGCTTTGACTGGATTTTGGGGCAATTCCGAAACTTGGGAATTTCCATCTCCAACGGATTTATACAGGTAAAAGCGTTGGTGGCCGACACAATCCGAGCGAATAAAATTACGACGGAAGCTCTCATAACCGACTCGCTTGAAATGAAAGACAGCAAGACCGGAGATATTTATTGCGTAAAAATTGAAAACGGAGTTTTGGTTAACTCCCTCGGAAGATGTGGTGAGGAAACCGGTTCCTCGGGTGGCGTAACCGGCGGTTCCGACACGAACGCGACCACAACGAATATTTCAATCCCGACCAACCTGACCGCCACCTCCACTTCCAGAACAGAGGTAATTCTGAAATGGGATGCCGTTCAAGGAGCTGATGGATACAATATCTACCGCGACGGAAATAATATTTTCGGAGTCAATAGCGGCTCCGCGACAACATCCACGGACACAAATCTCAAGGCTTCAACAACTTACGAATATTCAATCTCCACCCTCAATGGCAACAATGAATCGGCGACATCAACTTCAGTTTCAGTAACCACGCAGTCCGATTCCGATTCCACTCCCATTCCCGACACCGACGCTCCTTCCGTTCCCGCCAATTTGACCGCAGTGGCAATCTCTTCGTCGCAGATAGATTTGAAATGGGACGCTTCCGCTGATAATACGGCTGTAACAGGTTATAATATTTACAGGAATGAGAGTAATAATCTCGTCGCCTCAACCACGGAAACGAATTATTCTGACACCGGACTGACCGCTTCCACGACTTACTCTTACTTCGTTTCCGCGTATGATGAGGTGGGGAATGAGTCAGGTTTATCGGATTCATTATCAACTTCAACATTTAAGGTGGCAAGACAATAAAATGCCAAAACTCCTGTTTTTACTCCTGTTTTTAAGAGCGTAGAAATCCACAGGAGCGTTTGTTTTCTTTCTTTTTAATTGGT
>CAYWCU010000007.1:0-43549 GCA_964456855.1 uncultured Candidatus Saccharibacteria bacterium
TCATCTTTCCCCATCTGATGTGTTGTTTTCTGAGGGTGATTATCCTCGCTTCTTCCGTGGAGGTTATCTCTTTTTGCCGGACGCGCTTCGGGGCTTTGTTTCGGTCTTCCAGCAGTTTCAGGCTCTTGCCGTCAAACCTGTTTTTCCATTTGTGGAATGTCTTGCCGGGAATGCCGAAATGGTGGCAGGTCAGCGACGCGTTCCCGTTTGCCTTGGTCTCGTAATATATGAGCCATTCCAGGCGCAGGCGGGCGTTCTTGGGCAGTTTCAATAACTTGGCTTGCCTGCGCCATCTTTCATGCATTGAGAGGATGTTGACGGGCGCGAATCCGAAAATTACATTCCCTTCCCTTTTAATTTTTGGCATATTGATGAGATTTAGGCTGGTAATCATTCCCCTATTTTAGCAATTTTGGCATCTTAGGGGTATTACCTATGTATCTCATCTTGTACATGTTTTTTTGTTCACTAAAATAGAGAAGATTGTTTGGGGTTTAAATTAAGAACATATTGGCTCGGCTGCCACCTCTCTTCTTTCTTTTTACATCTTTTTTTGTTAAAATAATTTTGGTATGGATGAATACGCCAAAGAATTGTTGAGAAAAAATCTTGAGGCGTCTCAAGAGAGTTTGAAAATTCTCAAGAAGATGCACCGGGCGAGTGTGTTCGGAACTGTCTTTAAGATTGTAAAATTTGTCGTCATCGTGGCTCTTTCTTACGGCGCCTATTATTACGTTGAGCCATATTTAAGAGGAGTGGTGGATATGTTGAGCAATATCAGTCAAGGGGCGGGGCAAATAAAACAAGCGGGCGGAGCTTTAAACCCGAGCGGTGTTACACCTGGGCTCTTGGACAAACTCAAGAGTTTACTGCCGTAACATACTTGCTTTTAACGGGTGATTACCTTAAATTAATAAAGAATGATAATCACCCCGGAAGAGCACTTCTCTGATGAAACATTTCACATCATAGCGCCGAAGTAGCTCAGTGGTAGAGCACTTCTCTGAAAAAGAAGGGGTCGTGAGTCCGATTCTCACCTTCGGCACAAACAAGGACAATGGCGAAAAGAAGAGCATCCCGCTAAAAGCGGGAAAGGGGTCGTGAGTCCGATTCTCACCTTCGGCACAAACAAGGACAATGGCAAAAAGAAGAGCATCCCGCTAAAAGCGGGAAAGGGGTCGTGAGTCCGATTCTCACCTTCGGCACAGCTTAACTATATTAATGGAAAGAAAATTCTTCAAAATTACCTTGACCAAAAAGATAAAACCCCTAAGAAAAAAAATGTCGCTGCTGGGGTTGACTTTCCCAATGCTTTCTAATAACATAAGAATGTTGCGTGTTTGACGCGCCTTTTATTTATTTTTAACAAAGTCGAAATTAATTAATTAGCAAAATAATCATAAAGTATTAAAAATATGGCAACAGAAAAATTTGAAAGAACAAAGCCACATGTCAACGTTGGAACCATTGGTCACGTTGATCATGGAAAAACGACCTTGACGGCCGCGATTTTGCACGTGCTTAATCTTGCGGGAAACAAAGTGAAGCTGGAGAAAATTGACGACATTGACAAGGCTCCGGAGGAAAAGGCGAGGGGAATCACAATCGCCCTTCACCACTCCGAATACGAGACGGACAAGCGCCACTACGCGCACATTGACGCTCCGGGACATGCTGACTATATTAAAAACATGATTACCGGCGCCGCCCAAATGGATGGAGCCATCCTTGTTGTTTCGGCGACTGACGGCGCTATGCCTCAAACCAGAGAACACATTCTTCTTGCCAGGCAGGTAGGAGTCCCTAAAATCATTGTCTTCTTGAACAAAGTTGATATGGTTGATGACAAGGAATTGGTAGATCTCGTTGAGGAAGAAATGAGAGAGCTCCTCACCAAGTACGATTACCCAGGAGATGAGACCCCTATTATCAAAGGATCCGCCCTTAAGGCTCTCGAGGTCACGTCCATTGATGACGAGTGGGCGAAACCGATTTTGGAACTCGTGAAGCAGCTTGATGAATACATTCCCGAGCCAGTTCGCGAGATTGACAAACCTTTCTTGATGCCGATTGAAGACATCTTTTCCATTGAAGGTCGCGGAACGGTTGTTACTGGAAGAATTGAAAGAGGAAAAGTTAAAGTCGGAGAAGAAATTGAAATTGTCGGGTTGGGGGATACCAGGAAGACGACTGTTACTGGAATAGAAATGTTTAATAAGTCTCTTGATGAAGGTTTGGCCGGTGACAACGCGGGAATCCTTTTGAGGGGATTAAAAAAAGAAGAGGTTCAAAGAGGACAAGTTCTCGTCAAACCGGGATCAATCACTCCTCACACCGAATTTGAAGCTGAGGTTTACATCTTGAAAAAGGAAGAGGGAGGAAGACACACCCCATTCTTCACCGGATACAAGCCCCAGTTTTATATCAGAACGACTGACGTGACGGGAGATGTAGCATTGCCGGAGGGAGTTGAAATGGTAATGCCGGGAGACACAGTTACTTTCAAAGTAAAACTTACGGCCCCTGTCGCCCTTGAAGAAAAGACGAGATTCGCCATTCGCGAAGGGGGGAAGACGGTAGGAGCGGGAGTTGTGACGAAGATTACGGCTTAATGGGTTCTTTCGCTCATTTTTACCAACCGATGTTGGGAAAAATGGGCGGGAGCCCGGCGTCTTTTTAAGCATAACGCGCAAGAAGGCGCCGGGCTCTCAAATTTAATTTTCAAGATATGCCGATATTTCGGCAAAAATAACAATGACAGCCACAAAAAAAACTAAAAAAACCAAAAAAGAAGAGCAACAAAAGCTTCGCATACGCGTCCGGGCTTACGAGCACAAGGTTTTGGACAGTAGTGTTAAACAGATTGTTGACACGGCGGCAAGATACGATGCCAAAGTGGCGGGACCGGTTCCTCTGCCGACGGAGATTAGAAAATACACCGTTAACCGGGCGACTTTTGTCAGCAAGGATTCCAGAGAACAGTTTGAGATGAGGGTTCACAAGAGATTGATTGACATCCTCAATCCGAATCCGAAGATAATTGACGCCCTTACGAATTTGAATCTTCCGGCCGGAGTGGATATTGAGGTGAAAATGTCTTAGAGTTTAAGGAGTCCCGCTTCGCGGGGCGATTATAAACTTTTAGATCTGCCGCAGGCGGGATTCAAATAAGGGTTTTGCGTTGCGGGAGGAGAAACACTTTCCGCCGGAAAATTGATTAAATCGCTATGAAATTTATATTGGGGAAAAAAGAAAGTATGGCGCAAGTTTTTGATGAAAACGGAAAAGCAATTCCGGTTACTTTGGTTTCCGCCGGTCCGGTTGAGGTTACCCAAATAAAAAGCGAAGAGAAAGACGGATACAATGCCGTTCAGGTGGGTTTCGGAGAGAAAAAAACAAAGAATATAAACAAACCGCAGAGGCACCTGGGAAATTTCAGATATTTGCGGGAATTTCGCTTTGACAAGACCGAAGGAATTGAAAAAGGGTCAAAGATATCGGTTGATGTTTTTGAGGAGGGCGACAAGGTGACAATAATCGGAACTTCCAAAGGAAAAGGATTCCAGGGGGTGGTAAAGCGCCACGGATTCGCCGGCGGGCCAAGATCTCACGGACAGAAGCATTCAGAAAGAGAGCCGGGTTCAATCGGTTCAACTGGACCGCAAAAAGTCTTTAAAGGAACCAGAATGGCTGGAAGAATGGGATCCGACAAGGTAACCGTGAAGAATTTCAAAATCGTCAAAATTGACAAAGAAAAGAATATGCTTTATGTGGCGGGACCGGTTCCGGGAAGGAGGGGAACACTTTTGGAAATAATGGTTTAATACGCTAATTTGAATTTTAGAATAAAATGAAAACCGCGATATACAATCAGAAGGGCGAAAAAACAAGCGACATAGAGTTATCCGAGGGTTTTTTTGATTTGCCGTGGAATGCAGATTTGGTTCACCAGGTTGTTGTTTCAATGCAGGCGAATATGAGGACTCCGGTCGCCCACACCAAAGGGAGGGGAGAAGTGAGTGGTGGCGGGAAAAAACCGTGGAGGCAAAAAGGCACGGGCCGGGCAAGGCACGGTTCAACGAGATCTCCAATATGGATTGGAGGAGGAGTGGCGCACGGTCCCACCAAAGAGAAGGACTATTCCAAAAAGATAAACAAAAAAATGAAGAAGAAAGCGTTTTACACGACGCTTTCTCAGAAACTTCGCGACAATGAAATTTTGTTTTTGGATAAAGTTGATTTGGCGAAGCCGAAAACAAAAGAGGCGTCTGCTTTTTTGAATTCAATTTCAAAAATTAAGGGATTTGAAAACTTGGCGTCCAGGAGAAAGAACAAAGCCCTTCTCGCGCTGTCAAAGAAAAGCGTTGAAACGGAAAAAAGCTTCCGGAACATTCCTGGGATGGAAATTTCCGAAGCCCGCAATTTGAATATTCTTGATTTGCTCACATATAAATATCTTATAATCTCAAACCCCGAAGAAGCGTTGGCGCTTTGGAAATAAGAAAAACCGCCCGATTAACCGGGCGGTTTTTTTAAACAGCTCGGCTGCGAGAAAAAGTCGTTCTATCACCCTTTCAGGAGAAAGTATTTCCCATGTACCCGTCAAGTACAAAAAATTGACAAAGATTTTTTTAGTATGCTAAGAATTTAGTCAGTCTTTTCTTTAAAAATCTGAAGTTGGGGAAGTATTTCCCCAAAAAAAATCGGGCGGTTTCGCCCGAAATTTTTCAAGGAGGTGTATATTTATGTTTAACAGAATTTGGAGGGCCATTAAGGTCCTTCTGGGAATGGACACCCTTGGTTTCAAGGAAGCCGAGGGCATCTATGACAGGGCCGAGGGAAAGTTCGGTCCTGAAGCTGCCCGAGCAATTAATTTTGGGGCAGTTGAAACCGCCCGAGCATTGGGTCACAGGGTGACCATAAAAGCCAAAGCGGAGAAGGAAAAAAAGGAAATGTTGCGTTGGTCGCGCGAGGTAATTCTCGCGGCCGATGCAGTGGCTGCAAAAAACAATAAAAAAGAACAAGAATTATTGAAAAAGGTTTCCGGCCTTAGGGCTGAAACTACTCTTAAAGAGATCGAGGTAGCGAAGGCTGCCGTAAGAGCGCAATGTCGCGCTCAAAAAATCCAAGACGTTCAGAAGGCATTCACCTTCTGATTCTTCCGACCTGTCCCCGGAAAGGCATGCCTTTCCGGGGACTTTTATTTTAAGAATGGAAATTTCCGGGATTTTCTGCTAGCATATAATGAATGATTTTAAGGAAGTCTTTTTTTCTTCTATTGGCAGCCGTTCTATTGACGGTTTCTTTTTCAAATTTTTCTTATGCGGCGGAAAAGCCGGTTACCGTCACCCTCTTTCACGGTGAGGAATGCCCCCATTGCCAGGCGGAGCGCGCCTTTCTCGGCGAGCTTAAAAAAGAGATGCCGAATCTGAACGTCGTGGAATATGAAGTTTGGCACAATGAGAAAAACAGGGAACTGTTTCTGGACACGGCGAAAAAATTAAACATTAAAGGCCTTGCGGTTCCTCTTACGATAATCGGCAGCGAATATATGATTGGTTTTGACAAGCCGGAAAACTCAGGTGAAAAAATCAGGCGGATGATTACCGATTTTGATAAAGAAAATCCGAGTGTAACCAAAAGTGAAGACATAATAAACATTCCTCTTTTTGGGGAGGTTAACATAAAAAATCTTTCCTTACCTGTTCTCGCCGTGGTTTTAGGAACTCTGGATGGTTTTAACCCGTGTTCAATGTGGGCGTTGCTCGTCCTTTTAACGCTTGTAATCGCCACCGGCTCCCGCAAAAAAGTGTGGTTGGTTGGGGGAGTTTTCATACTCACTTCCGCCGTTTCATATTTCTTGTTTATGGCGGCGTGGCTCAACGCCTTCATATTTATCGGTTATTTTTCTTTTGTTCAGATTGCCATCGGCTTGGTGGCGGTGATTGCTGGCGCTGTTTCCATAAGGGAGTTTTATAAATTCAAGCCGAATGTTTGCGAAGTCTCCACACCCGGACAGAAGAAAAAACTGAGCGAGAGAATTAAAAAAGTTTTAAGTTCGGCATCCTTGCCGATGATGTTGTTGGGAGTGGCGGCGATTGCCTTTTCCGTCAATCTCATTGAACTGCTTTGTTCTCTCGGACTCCCGGTTATTTTTACGAAAACGCTCACAATGTATCATTTGGCGGTATGGAAATATTACGCATATATAGGGTTTTATGATTTCTTTTATATGCTTGATGACATTATCATCCTTGTCATAGCCGGTTTTTCAATGAAGTTCTTCATTTTCAACAGCGGTTATTCCCGTTGGTCGCGACTGATAGCTGGCGTTCTGATGCTCATTTTGGGTGCCATTTTTCTCCTCAAGCCGGGACTTTTAATGTTCGGCTCATAATGTCTTGGCGTTGATTTTCAGGGCGAATTCTTTTGAAGTATTAATCAATAGGGCTGTGATTGACTTATTTGACGCTATTTGTTAGCATACAAACTGTACCCGAGAAAAGGGTGTTTTAATTTGTTATGGCTTTATCTGACATTTTTAAAAAGAAAAAGGAAGGAGCCCGTTTTGAAAGAAACCTCAAAGAAAAAGAGGAAGTAAAAAAAGAATCGGTCTCTAAAGAAGAAAAGAAACCAAAAAGCGCGGCAAAGGCTTCCGCTTTTTCTTTGAGTGTTTTGATTGCTCCCCATATTACTGAAAAAGCCACTTCTTTGGGGGAACGGGCGGCGTATATTTTTAAAATAAGAAAGAACGCGAATAAGCCAATGGTAAAAAGGGCGATTAAAGAAACCTATGGCATTTATCCGAAGAAAGTCGCGATTGTGAACTCTCCTTCAAAAAGGAGATTTGTGAGAGGAAAAAGGGGTGTGAAATCAGGCTTCAAGAAAGCGATAATTTATTTGAAAAAAGGAGATAAGATAGAAGTATAATGAAAACATACAAACCGACAACACCGTCAAGAAGGCATATGACCGGAATAAATTATCGGGAAGTTTTGACCGCTTCAAAACCGCAGAAAAACTTGACGAAAGGCTTTAAAAGAGCCAAAGGCAGGAATTCGGCCGGGAGAATCACCGTTCGACATAAGGGAGGCGGATCCAAAAGACTTTACAGAGATATTGATTTCAAGTATGGGAAAAACGATATTCCGGCGGTTGTAAAGACAATAGAATACGACCCGAACAGGTCAGGTTTTATCGCTTTGGTTGTTTACGCGGACGGGGAAAAAAGATATATTCTCGCTCCGGCGCAGATTAAACCGGGAGATAAAATAATCGCGTCCGAAAAGGCGGAGATTAAGCCCGGAAACAGACTCCCTTTAGGGAAGATGCCGGTTGGAACGTTTGTTTACAATATTGAATTGAAACCTGAATCGGGAGCAAAGTTGGGAAGATCGGCGGGAAATTACGCTGAAGTGATTGCTCATGACAAACAATATGCCATGCTCAAGCTTCCCTCAGGGGAAGTGAGGAAGGTTTCTGAGAAAGCGTGGGCAAGTATTGGGCAAGTTTCCAACAGCGAGCACCGATTGGTGGTTATAGGAAAAGCTGGACGCTCAAGATGGATGGGAATCAGACCTACCGTTCGCGGTTCAGCCATGAATCCGGTTGACCATCCCTTTGGAGGAGGAGAAGGAAGAGCTGGAGCGGGAATGAGAAGGCCGAAAAATAAATGGGGTAAAGGAATTAGGGGTGTCAAAACGAGAAAAATTAAGAAATATTCAAATATCTTTATTATAAACCGAAGAAAGAAAAAGAAGCGATAATTTTATGGCAAGATCAATTAAAAAAGGTCCCTATGTGGATGAAAAATTATTAAAGAAAATAAACGCCGTAAATCCAGACGACGGCACGGTTATTAAGACATGGGCGAGACGCTCTCAGATATCCCCAGAAATGGTTGATTATACATTTGGAGTGCACAATGGGAAGGATTTTATTCCCGTTAAAGTTACAGAAGATATGGTCGGACATCGTTTAGGCGAGTTCAGCCCGACACGAAAATTCATCAAGCACGGAGGAAAGATGCAGAAAGAATTGGAACAAAAGAAAAAGGATGCTGAAGTAGCATCTGCCAAGGCGGCGAAGACCGTGAAATAATATGGCAAATATAACGGCAAAATTAAATTATTATAGATTAAGCCCGCGCAAGGTTCGCCTTTTGGCGGACTTAATCAGGGGGAAAGAGGTTAACGACGCCCTCGCCCATCTTAAATTTGCCTCCAAAAGATCAGCTCCAGCGATAGAGAAACTCTTAAAATCAGCGATAAGTAATGCCAAAAACAATAATAAAATAGACATTGACAATACAATTTTGTATATTAAGGAAATCAGGGTTGACGAGGGTCCGGCGTATAAGAGATGGAGACCTGTGTGGAGGAGAATGGCGCATGCCTATAAAAAGAGAACATCCCACATTAATATTGTTTTGGAGGAGAAAAAGGAAGAGGTAAAGAAATAAATTTAAAATTATGAGTAAAACAGTTCATCCATATGCATTCAGAATAGGAGTCATTCGCGGCTGGAAATCGCGATGGTTTAACTTGCGAAAATACAGGTTTTTCTTGAAGGCTGATATTTTAATAAGAGAATGGCTTGAAAAAAAATTAAGGGGAATGTATGTTGAATCTATTGAGATAGAAAGATCGCCCAACAGAATGAATGTTATAATAAAAACATCAAGACCCGGATTGGTGATAGGGAGGAAGGGGGAAGGCTCGGAAAATTTAAAAAATGAAATACGGAAAAAAATAGCTAAAATGGGGATGGAAATTCCCCGGGAGATTAATTTAAATGTGGAGGAAGTTCGCTTCCCTGAAACGCGCGCCAAAATAGTGGCCCAAATGGTGGCGGAAAATCTTGAGAAAAGATTTCCTTTCAGGAGAGTGATGAAGCAGACGATTGAAAAAGTGATTGCCAATAAAGATGTGAAAGGAGTGAAGATATCTTTGGCGGGAAGATTGGGAGGGGCGGAGATGAGCAGAAAGGAATGGCTGAAGAAGGGGCGAATACCTTTGCAGACATTAAGGGCCGATGTTGATTTTGCCTCAGAGAGGGCACACCTGCCCTATGGACATATAGGAATAAAGGTTTGGATTTACAGGGGAGAAATATTAGAATAAAATGGCATTATTTCCAAAAAAAGTAAAATTCAGAAAATGGCAGAGAGGGAGGATAAATCCCAAAAAGAAGCAGATCGCGACAAGAGGAGCGAGGATTGTTTTCGGTTCTTATGGGCTTAAAGCGGAAGAGCCGAAATGGATAAAATCCAATCAAATTGAAGCGGCGCGGCGCGCGATGAGTCGCTTTGTCCAGAAAAACGGAAAGATTTGGATAAGAATTTTTCCTGACAAACCGATAACCGCCAAGGCCGCCGAGGTCGGGATGGGTAAGGGAAAAGGAGATTTGGTCGGCTATGTGGCTCCCGTGAAAACAGGGACGATTATTTTTGAAATTGACGGAGTTGATCGGGAGACGGCGCGCGAGGCGTTGCGAAAGGCGGGGGCGAAACTGCCATTGAAAACAAAAATTATTTCAAGAGTTTAACATAAAATTATGGCAAAGAAATTAAAAGGAAAAGTTGTTTCGGATAAAATGGAAAAAACTGTCATTGTTTCTGTGGACAGTTATAAAAAACATCCGAAATACAAAAAATATATCAGCGTGAGCAAAAAATACAAAGTTCACGACGAGAAAAATGAGTGTAAGGTTGGCGATAAAGTAATGATTGAGGAGTGCAGACCGGTATCCAAGGACAAACATTTTGCGGTCGTGGGTAAATTGTGAATAAAAATTTAAAAGTTTTTATTTTAATCGGACTTTCCCGTATATGGGAAAAAAAATATGATTCAAACTCAAACAAGATTAAATGTAGCTGACAATACCGGAGCCAAAATAATCCAGGTTATTAAGGTTCTTGGGGGGAGCCGAAGGCGTTACGCGCGCATCGGCGACATTATAGTTGTTTCGGTTAAATTGTCGGAGCCGAGAAAAATGGTGAAGAAAAAGGATGTCCTTCATGCATTGGTCGTCAGACAAAGACAGCCTTTCAGAAGGAAAGACGGTTCTTATATTCGTTTTGACGAAAACGCGGCTGTTATCATTGACAAAGGAAAGAAAGAGCCGAAGGGGGGGAGAATTTTCGGTCCCATTCCCAGGGAGATTCAAGAGAGAGGTTATAATAAAATAATCTCATTGGCATCGGAGGTTGTTTAGAAAAATTAAATCGGGAAAATTTCTATGAAAATTAAAAAAGATGACAAGGTAAAAATAATCTCAGGCAAAGATAAAGGAAAATCGGGGAAAGTTACCCATGTTTTTCCAGGAAAGAATAAAATAGTGGTTGAAGGAGTGAGTGTGGCCAAAAAACATTCCAAACCCAAAAAACAGGGACAAAAAGGGCAAATAATTCAAATGCCGACTCCTGTTGACGCTTCAAATGCCATGCTGGTTTGTTCTTCTTGCTCAAAACCTGTTCGCTCGGCAAAAAAGAAGATTGGGAAAAAAAATATTCGTGTTTGCAAGAAATGCGGAGGTGAATTGTAAAATTAAATATTGACGAAAAAACACGCGCCATCGAAAGGCGCGTGTTTTTATTTGGGGACGATTTGTTTATGTTATAATAGTATTTAAATGACAGATGTCGGAAATAATTCAACGAAGCCATTCTTTTTTAAGGGAGGTTGTCCGGAAACGCCACCTTGCGCCACTGGATTTTCTCTTATTGAAACCGTTGTAGGCACCGCTTTAATGTTGCTCGTTTTTGTTTCTATTTTTGGGGTTTTTAATATGGGGATTAGACTTGCCGGAAAAATCAAGGCGAAAGCGGGGGCCACCGCATTGGCGGTTGAGCGTATGGAAATGGTAAGAAACTTGCCGTATAACGAAGTGGGAACCGTCGGAGGGATGGTTTCCGGAAACATTCCTCAAACTGAAACAATTATCTTAAACGGCATTCAATATACAAGAAGCGTTTTTGTTAATTATGTGGACGACCCAAAAGATGGCGAAGGAGTCAATGATGAAAATGGCATCGTTGCTGATTACAAGGTGGTCAGAGTTGAAGTGGCATGGCCAGGCTCATCCAAGTCCACTGTTTTCGTCTCTAATGTTGTTCCCAAGGGAATTGAAACCCTTCAAGGCGGAGGGACACTCAAAATAAATGTTTTTGACGCATCTGTTTTACCTGTTCAGTCAGCACAAGTTCACATTGAGAATTCTTCCGCCAACCCGCCGATTTCAACAACCGTTTTGACAAATTCGGATGGCAAAGTTGTCTTTCCCGCCGCCACCACCTCATCCGCCTATGAAGTTACCGTTACTAAAGACGGATACAGCACGGCCCAAACTTATACGGCTGACGCGTATAATGTCAGCCCCAATCCGGCAAATCTTACCGTTCTGGAAGGTCAAACGACTGAAGCAAGTTTTGTTATTGATAAATTAAGCTCTAAAATGGTAAAAACATGGGAGCCCGTAAAGGATTTTGATTGGAACGATACCTTTGATGATTGGTTGAAGGTCTCTGATTACGCAAGCACCACGGCGAGCACGACCGCGAATGGCGGAGTGGCTGTGCTGGAAGAAGAGTCCCCTGGGTTTTATTGGGCCTCAGGATATCTCTTGTCCGAAGATATAGGGGGGGTGGCAAACCTTGTTAACTGGGAAGAATTTTCGTGGAATGACAGCGTGTTGGCGAGTACAACGGTTAAATACAGGGTTTTCTATTATAATGGAACAGGTTACTCCTTAATTCCGGATACGGATTTACCCGGGAATTCCGCCGGTTTTGAAATTTCTCCCATTGACTTGAGCGGGCTCTCAACCAGTACATATTCAACGCTGCGGCTAAAGGCCTATTTGGCAACAGAAAAGACAGGCATAACCCCGGAAATTCTTGATTGGAGAATTTCATGGAGGGCGGGACCGATTCCGCTCGCGAACATTCCTTTCAATATGAGAGGGCAGAAGACTATAGGAAAAGACTTAAACGATGATCCTATTTACAAATATTCAAAAGATCTTTCCACTGGCGCTGACGGAACGCTTAAAATTGACAATTTGGAATTTGACATCTACGATGTAACTGTTGGTGGGACAGTGTCGGGGTATGACATATCCGAGTCGTGTCCTTTTCAGCCAGTGAATATTTCTCCGGGAACAGCTAATACCACGGATTTGACATTAGTTGCCCACTCAGACGATACTCTTTTGGTTTCCGTCAAAGATGATTTGAACAACGTCGTTTCCGGGGTGACTGCCAGACTTTACGGATTGGGTTATAATAAGACGTTCACGACGTCTTCTTGTGGACAGGTTTTTTTTACCCCGCTCGTTAACCAAAATTATATTTTGGAAGTGTCTAAAACGGGCTATGAAACATCCAGTTCAACAGTTGATGTGGCGGGGCAATCTCATTTTGAGATAATAATAAATAAATTATGATGAATTTTAAAAAAATTTCTATCCGTCTTTCAAGAAATGGTCAAGGATTCACACTCATTGAAACAGTGGCGGTTATTTCAATGACCGCTTTAATTTTCGCCGCCGTTTCTTGGGCAATCGTCTCTTTTTACAGGGCGAATGCTTTTATTATTCAACAGTCTTTCGCGGTCAATAATGCAAGAAAAGGTGTGGAAAAGATGGTTAAGGAAATAAGAGAGGCGACTTATTCAGATACGGGTTCCTATCCCATAGTAAGCGCTTCTTCTTCTGAATTTATTTTTTACAGCAATGTTGACAGAGACAATAAGGTTGAAAGAGTAAGATATACTCTTAATGGAATCAATCTTGAGAGAGGGGAGATAAAATCATCGGGAGACCCTTTGGTGTATGACCCGGCAAATGAGAAGGTCTCGCTTGCGTCTGGATACATTCGCAATTCTGCGCAACAGCCGGTCTTTTCTTATTTTGATTCTCACGGGAATAAGGTTACCGATTTGAGCAATATCAGCGAGATTAGTCTTGTAAAAATAAAACTGGTGGTCAATATTGTAGAAGGACGAGCTCCAGAAGAATTTACACTCTATTCCACCGCCCAGATAAGAAATTTAAAAAATAATTTATAAACAATGAAACAAAAAATCGTAAATATATTTTTTGGGGAGAGGGCGAAAGAGCGGGTAAAAACAGGGAAGAGCAGTGGCTCCATTACTCTGCTAGTCTTGGTTTTTGCGGGAATTATGCTGATGCTCTTGGGTGGGATGAGCGGTTTTCTTTTTGCTCAGAATCGTCTCCAGAACAAAAAGGCGGACAAAGAATCAGCTATGCAGATAGCCGAGGCGGGCGTTGATTATTACAGTTGGTTTCTTTCTCATTATCCTGATGATTTGACTGATAAAACAGGAGTGAGCCCCGGACCGTATGAGCATGAATATTTTGATCCGCAAGGGTCAGCCATCGGAAAATTTTCTCTGGAGATAAACGGAAACAGCCAGTGCGGGACATTAAGGTCTGTTGATATATCGTCAACCGGCTGGACATACGACGACCCCGCTGTTAAAAGAGAGGTCTCGGTTCGTTACGCGAGACCCTCCGTGGCTGAATATGCCTATATTATTAACGACAGTGTTTGGGCCGGTCCCGACAGGAAAATAAAAGGGAAATATCATTCAAACGGCGGAATAAGGATGGATGGGGAGAATGATTCTTTGGTTACGAGCGCTTCCCCCGAAGGAGTATGGAAATGCACATCCTCTTTCGGATGCGACCCCGCCACGGAAAAACCCGGGGTTTTCGGGGCGGGAAGCGGTTTTGATTTATGGAGGTTTCCAGTGGAGCCGGTTGATTTTACCGGTATTACCGTTGATTTATCAAAAATGAAAACAGCGGCAAAAAATTACGGGATTTATATCCCTCCCTCCGGGGTGAGAGGATACCACGCTATATTCAAAAGTGACGGAACCGTTGATATTTTTAAGGTTACAAGAGTAAAGAACATTGAAAGTTACAGTAGTGACGAAGGATGGCACTGGAGTCCTGAATACATATCCCGAGAAAGTTTTTACAATAATTATCCCGTCCCGTCGGACTGCAGTCTTATTTTTGTTGAGGATGATTTGTGGGTTGGGGGGGTAGTGGAAGGAAAAGTATCAATCGCTTCGGCTGATTTAATAAATTCAAACGGGGTCACCGATGTTTGGCTTCAAGGGAATTTGACTTACAATCATCTTGATGGCTCGGATGGCCTGCTTGTTATTGGAGAGAACAGTGTCCGCATTCCGCTTGATTCTCCGGACAATATGGAGTTGAGGGGAATTTTTGTCGCTCAAAAAGGACACTTCGGGAGAAACCATTATGTGGAAAGCGGGCGATACAGAGTCCCTTCCTCTTTGCGGTCTGATGTTAAAAGGAACCTCCTTAAAATAACAGGATCAATCGTGAGCAAAGGCAGGGTTGGAACTCAATGGATTTCCAGCAACGGCACTTTTATTTCCGGCTATAAAAACAGGGAAAACAATTATGACAGAAACCTGATGTCTGACCCGCCACCGATGACTCCTTTTTCAGATGACGAATACACCTTTATAAAATGGGAGGAAGTGAATTGATTCACTTCCTCCACGAGCTTGCGAGGATAGAAAAGGCTCAAATCCACCGAAACCGGGTTTCGGTGGATTTGGTGGAATAAAAAATTGACTTTGGGGTGGCATTATGATTTCCTTATATTAGGGATGATAGCAAGCCCTTTAACATAAAAAATACAAACACATAGAAAGGGAGGTTTAAAATGAGAGAGTTGAAACCGGGGAAAAAATCCCCAAAAATTTTAGAGGCCGAGAGATTTTTTGATAAATATCTCATCGGGCATAGTTTTGCTAAAAAAAAGATGTTGAGGGAACTCAACATTTATCACGCCGGCTTATTAAGGCCGAATAAGGCCATCGGAGGAGTCATTTTTGTCGGCTCATCTGGAGTCGGCAAAACAGAGCTAGCCAGGCTTTTTTCCTGGGCACTTCTTGGGGGGATTGATATGTATAAGCCGGGAGAGAGACCCCCCGCCAACATTTTCAGTTGCGGGGAATTTCAGGAGTCTTTCTCGCTTTCAAAGTTAGTCGGATCTCCCTCCGGCTACGTGGGGCATTTTGACAGAAATGACCCCAAAAACAAGGGCAAGAAAGATCCAGCACTTTTTTTGCAGCAGACGCTGGATGAGCCGCATATGAAGCTCAAGGAGCGTAATCCAGTGATTCGCTCCTTGAGAGAGAGGCTTGATGCCGTGACCGCTGAATATGAATCCCTCGCCAATCATTTCAACAAAGAGGCGAGGGATCAGAAGCGGAGGTTGAGGATTGAGGCGCGAGAAATAATCTCGCAAATCGGTCCGAATCTTTCGGTCCTGATCTTCGATGAGTTTGAAAAAGCTCACGAAGATCTCGGGAGGATACTCCTCCAGATTTTGGAGGAGGGCAAGCTAACGCTTGCCAACAACGAAGTAACGGATTTTTCAAACTCTTATATCATTCTGACGTCGAACTTAGCTCAGAATGAAATAAGAAAAATCGTATCAGGCCGACCTGATACGGTAGGGTTCGGAGCACTAGAAAAAACCATGGCGCTTCCCACGAGGGGGGCCATGGTGGGATCCATCGCCAGGAAGGCGGTTATGAAAACGCTTCCTCTCGAACTCCTCTCTCGCTTCGGGGGAGAGGAGGGAATCATTGATTTCCAGCCTCTTAACCCCGAAAAAGTAAGAAAAATATTGCAATTGCAAATCGCAATATTGAACGAGAGGATAATGCACACGGGCGTGCGCCTTATCCTTAAAAAGTCCGCGGAAGATTTCTTAGTGGAGAAAGGATACTCGGCGCTTTACGGAGCGCGGGTGATGGAAGCCACCATCAAAACTTTCCTCCTGGATCCCTTGGCGAACATAAAGGGATACTATGAGGATCTAACTGGGGAATTTATTGTCATGCGCAAAAAGCGTGACAATAAATTAACCTTTTATGGGAAATAAATAGAAAAATAAATAAAACTTAAAAAGATTTAACTGTTCTACCCCGGCGAAGTCAGCCGGGGTTTTTCTTTGTAAAAATTCCTCGGGATGTTAAAATAAAAGTAATGGCAAAGAAAATGATAATCGCCAATTGGAAAATGAATCCTTGGTCGCTGAAAGAGGCGAAAGAGATTTTTGGAGGAATTAAAAAAACAGCCGTCAAGCTCAAAAAAACGGAAACAGTGGTTTGCCCCCCGTTCATCTATTTAAATGAATTAAAAACAAAAAACAAGGGAATAAAAACCGGGGCGCAGGATATTTTTTGGGATGACAGAAAAACATCCTACACTGGAGAAATTTCCGCCGGCATGCTCAAGGACGCCGGAGTTGAATATGTTATTATCGGGCACTCTGAACGCCGTGAATATCTCAAAGAAACAAACGAGACGGTTAACAAAAAAATAAAGACAGCACTGAAGAACGGGTTTCAAGTTATTTTTTGCATAGGAGAAAGAAGTCGCTCCGACGGTGAGGATTATCTGACTTTTGTGAGGGAGGAAATTGAGGAGGGACTGAAGGGCGCGCCGAGAAAATTGTTAAAGAATCTGATTGTCGCGTACGAGCCGATTTGGGCGATTGGGAAAAAAGCTTCCGAGGCGGACACGCCGGAAGATGTTTTGCAAATGGTGATTTACATAAGACGGATAATCTTGCCCTTCAGCGGAAAGGATTTAGCGCGTCAGTTCCCTGTTCTGTATGGTGGCTCGGTTAATCCTGAGAACGCCGAGAGCTTTTTATCGGGTGCGGGAGTCCAAGGACTTCTCATAGGGCATGAAAGTTTAATTTCCGACCATTTTGGAAAAATATTAAAAATAGCGGAAAAAATAAAATAATGTTGCGGAGCGTAAAAAATGCGAAAGTTAAAGGCAAAAAGGTTCTTTTGCGCGTTGATTTTAATGTGCCTATGGAAAAGGGGAAAATTACCGATGATTTTCGCATTGAGAGGACATGGCCAACCGTTGAATTGCTTAGAAAAAAAGGCGCCAAAATTATTTTAATCAGCCATTTAAGTGCCGGAAGGGCGAAGAGTCTCCGTCCAGTCGCCGAGTTTTTGTCCAAACGCCGAAAAGTTGATTTTTCGCAGGAACTGTTCGGTCAGGAAACTGAAAAAAAAATATCAAAATTGAAAGATGGCGGAATTTTGCTTTTGGAAAATTTACGCTCAAATGAAGGTGAGGAAAAAAATAACCTTTCTTTTGCGAAACGTTTGGCAAGGTTGGGGGACATCTACGTTAATGACGCTTTCAGCGCTTCGCACAGAAAACACGCTTCTATCGTCCTTTTACCCAAGCTGATGCCCTCTTTTGCGGGACTTCTCTTTGAGAAAGAGGTTAAAAATCTTCAAATGGTTTTCAATCCCCAACATCCGTTCCTTTTAATTTTAGGAGGGGTAAAATTTGGCACCAAACTTGGAGTTCTGAAAAAATTCATCAGAATCGCCGACAATATTTTTATCGGAGGGGCTTTGGCGAATAATTTTTTTAAAGGGCAAGGATTAAAAATAGGAAAATCGGTGTATGACAAGAAGACTGATATAAAAAGATATTTAAATAACAAAAAAATAATTCTTCCCATTGATGTTCGCATAAAAAATGAAAGTATCCTTGATTGTGGACCCAACACCTTGATTATGCTCAAGGATTTGGTCTCACAATCAAAATTTGTTCTCTGGAATGGTCCTCTCGGGGATTTTGAGATGAAGGGTTT
Source organism: uncultured Candidatus Saccharibacteria bacterium (assembly GCA_964456855.1). Lineage (GTDB taxonomy): Bacteria > Patescibacteriota > Minisyncoccia > UBA9983 > UBA9983 > SZUA-82. The sequence continues at coordinate 17,705 of CAYWCU010000007.1, forward strand.
TGAAAAAGGGACAGAGACGCTTGCAAAAATAATCGCTGCCTCACGAGTGAGATCAGTGGTAGGCGGAGGGGATACTGTTGCCGCTATAAGAAAACTGGGGATTTTGGATAAATTTTCCTTTGTCTCAACGGGTGGGGGAGCGATGCTGGAATTTCTTTCAAAAGGCACTCTCCCTGGCATTGAGGCACTGGAAAAGAGCGAAAAATAAGGAATCTTTTTATAAGCTTTCTTTTATTTTTCTCGCTATTTCTTTGGCCTCCCCCACTGAGTAATCCCCACCTTTCCAGTGCCGATGTCCATCGCCGGTGAACCGCGGAATGATGTGGAAATGCGCGTGCGGAACAATTTGCCCCGCCGCCGTTTCATTGTTCATCCCGATATTTATTCCTTCCGCCTTAATTCCTTTTTTAACGGCGAGAGCGATTTTTTTGATAACCGGCGCCATTTTTGAAAAAAGATTGTCCGGCAATTCATAAAGATTTTCATAATGCTCTTTTGGGATAAGTAAGGTATGTCCCGGGTTGACCGGAGTGGCATCCAAAAACGCCAGACAGTTTTCGTCCTCGTATATTTTGTCGGCTGGAATTTCTCCGCTTGCGATTTTACAAAAAACACAATTTTTCTTCTTCATAATATTGAAAATTATAGCAAAATTTCCACTGGTTGTCTTTTTGTCAGAAATATATTTCGTTTAATTTGGCGCGCGTGAGCGGTCCAACCTTCCCTACTGCCGGTTTTATGCCGTAGGACTTTTGGAAATCAATCACCGCCTTAAGGGTGCATGGTCCGAAATTCCCGTTTATGGGACAACTGTTTTTTGACCGCCCTTCGGGGGGGTAAAGTCCTTCTTCAGCAAGAGCCGTCTGGAGAAAAAATACGTCCGCATTACCGTTCATTCCGCGCCTTAAATTCCTCCCCCATTTATGGACCAATTTTTCTTCATCCTCTTTATCGCTGTTGTTTTTTCTTCTCTGGAAGAAGTTTTTTACCCCCAAGAAAGTTTGTTTTGCCATTCTTTGCAAAACAAGCTTTCTGATAGTTGGGCTGGTGAACTGGCGTTCGTAAATATAACCATACTCAATCAGGAGGGAAGCGGCATTCAATGTATTGTAAGAGCCAACCGCGATAAGCTTTTGATCTTCTATTATACCCATTTTTTCCTTTGGCAAATTGCTTATGGCAAATTTTTTTTTCAATCGGTCAAAGACCGACTTGGCGAGGGCGATGCTTTTCTTGGAATTTGAAAATTGTTTTTCCGGGATATAAATTGAAAAACCGGAGTATTTTCCGCGTTTGGCAAGATTTCTTCTTGGGTAGTCATTGAAATGAATGTGCAAAACAACATCAACATCATTTTCATTGGCCCACTTGTTTATGCCATAAAGTTTGTTGGCGGCGTCCGGCGAGGCGCTATTATGAACAATCCATTCCTTATCCGTTATCAGTCCTTTTCGCTCATAATAGTTTGTCACTTTTTGGTGCGCAAATTCAAATTGTTTTATGCTTTCTTTTTGGTCGTTAAAATAAGACAAGAATTCAGGGAGGTATCCGCTTTTTCCTCTGACGAGATATACCTTGAATTCCTTTTCTCCCTTGAGTAGGTTATAAATTCTTTCCCCCAACTCGGCGTTTAAGGAGGATTCTTTAATATTTCTAAATCTCGTTCCACCACTTTCCTTGTCATGTCCAGGCACGATGAGGATTTTGATTTCTTTTCGTTCTTTTAGCTCAAGACCCGGATTGTGTTTGGTCTCGTACTTTTCGCCACCACTGGCAAAGAAAACTTTTTCCAAATAGTTTTTTGAGTTTTTCACCGCTCCAACCAATATTTGCTCTCTCGCGGCCATTGGAGGGACGGCGAGGAAAGTAAAAAGAGCGATAACAACAAGGGCTTGAGCTGTCTTTTTCATAATGTTATTTTAATACAAAAAGCCCGATAAATATATTCATTTATTTATTTTCATTGCGTTTTTTGTGATATACTGGTTAGCATTATGAAGGAATGGGTGTTAAAAGAACCGTCTTCCGTCGGGGATTCGGACGGATTGAAAGATTATCCCGAATTGATTCGGCGCGTTTTGTTGAACAGGGGAATAGAAACAGCCGAGGATGCGGAAGAGTTTCTCAATCCTGACTACGAAAAAGGTCTTCATAATCCTTTCCTTCTTTCGGGTATGGAAAAAGCGGTGGAGAGAATTTTACTGGCGATTAGGGAGGGTGAGTGCGTAGTGATATTCGGCGATTATGATGCAGACGGCGTCTCCGCCAGTGTTATTTTTTGTGAATTTTTTAAAAAAATAGGTTTTGAAAATTTCCATGTTCACATTCCAGACAGAAATCTTGACGGCTACGGGCTCAGTATGGAGGCGGTGGACAAACTTATAAAAGAAAAAACGGAACTCATTGTAACCGTTGATTGCGGAATCACCGGGGGAGAAAAGATTGAAAAGGCGAATGCGGCAGGCGTTGATGTTATCGTAACCGATCATCATATTTCTCCGGATGAGCCACCCCCCGCTTTCGCGATAGTTGACGCCAAACAGAAAAATGACGATTATCCCTTCAAATCTCTTTGCGGAACGGGGGTCGCTTTTAAAGTTGTCCAGGCGCTCATCAAACGGGGAGATTTTAACATTACGCCCGGTTGGGAAAAATGGCTTTTGGAACTGGTCGCCATAGCCACTGTCGCCGACATGGTCCCTCTTCTTGGGGAAAATCGCGTTCTAGTCAGTTTTGGACTGAAGGTTCTCAAAAAGACCCGCCGTCCCGGACTACTCTCCTTTTTTAGAAGAATGCGCCTTAAACCTTCGGATGTCGCGGAGGACGACATCGCTTTTATGATAGCTCCCCGCATCAATATCGCGAGCCGGCTTGACCACGCGAATATAAGCCTTGGTCTTTTGACCTCCGAATCTCCAGAGGAATGTGACCGGCTGGCGAAACATTTGGATTCAATGAACGACGAAAGAAAAAAGGCCGTTGAAGACATTTTAAAAACCGTTAACGCTGAAATCCGAGAAAGAGAAACGCCTCCCTCCATTATATTTGAGGGTGATTTGGATTGGCATCCCGGAGTTTTAGGCATCGCCGCCAACCGCCTTCTGGAAGAACACGAAGTCCCTGTGTTTCTTTGGGGAAAAGGAGAGGGAAAAGATGCCAAAGGTTCTTGCAGAAGCAAAGGTTCCGTCAATTTGGTTGATTTGATGAAAAATCTTCCAGAAGGGCTTTTGCTGAATTACGGCGGACATGCTTTCGCCGGAGGTTTTTCAGCGGAAGAAAACAAAATCGGCGAGTTAAAGAAAGAATTTCTGGATACTCACAAAAAAATGCCCAAGGAAAAAACCGAGAACAACATTTTGAATATTGATATGGAAATGAGCATTGATGATGTGAATTGGAACACGTGGGCGATGATGGAAAAATTGCAGCCGTTTGGGATGGACAACCCGAAGCCGATATTCAAATTTTCCGGTTTGGAGATAGACAATGTCAGGAAATTCGGGAACGGAGGAATTCATCTCGGGCTGGATTTTAGAAATTCGGCGGGCAAGAAAGTGCCGGCAATAGGATTTTTCGTCGGCGACGGCGAAAAATTTAAATTGAAAGCGGGGCAAAAAATAGACCTCGCCGCCACGCTGGAAAAATCATTTTTCGCCGGGAAAATTGAATTGCGGCTGAAGATTGTTGATATAAAACTTCTGTAAGGTTCGTTTTTTATTCCTTGGTCATGGAGAAATAACCGAGGAAGCGGGGTTTTCCGAATTCAATGCGGCGAAATCGCGTCATTGAATTTGAGTCAAACTTATAGTAGAATAATAATATTATGAGACATATTATCCAATCCCATATTCACAAAGGTGACAAATATTATGTCGCTGAAGGCGTTGATTTGCCCGTTGTTACGCAGGGCAAAACTCTTGACGAATTGGCGGGCAACATTAAAGAAGCCGTTGAGCTTCAGTTGGAAGGAGAAGATTTGTCCGCCCTTGGTCTGGCGCCCAAACCTTCAATTTTGGTTAATTTTGAATTGAACGCCACTTGTGCCTAAATTGAAAGTTCTTTCAGAGGGTGATGTTGTTAAAATCTTTAATGATTTCGATTTTGCGATTGATAATCAGAAAGGCAGTCATGTGAAATTAAAAAGAAAGATTGAAGATAATTTTGAACAAGCACTAACCATTCCTCTGCATAAAGAGTTGGATAAAGGAACGCTAAAAGCGATTTATAACCAAGCCCTAAGATATATTCCCGAAGGAGGTTTGAGGGTTTGTTTTTATTCGGAATAAAAACGGAAAAATGCCCAAAGAAATAAAAAAGATAATTATTTATACGGATGGTGGGTCAAGGGGGAATCCGGGACTGGCGGGGATTGGCGTTGTTATTGCGGATGAAAAAGGTTCCGCCATTAAAGAATACTCAAAAGACATCGGAACGCGGACCAACAACGAGGCGGAATACGAGGCCGTCATTTTCGCCTTGCAAAAAGTAAAACAGCTGTTCGGAAAAGAGAAAGCTAAAAAAATGGAAATAGAAATAAGAATAGACAGCCAGTTGGTGGCGCGCCAGCTTGGAGGAAAATACAAAATTCAAGAAGAAAAACTTTTTCCGCTTTTCATAAAAATTTGGAATTTGCGGATGGAGCTGGGCAAGATTTCGTTTACGGAAATCCCGCGCGAGAAAAACAAAGAAGCTGACCGCCTCGCCAATGAAGCGATGAACAAAAAAGAAACGAGGACAATGTTTTAGTTTTTAGTTATGAATCAAAAAAGGGCGGTTGTTTTTCTGGCTGGTTTTATCGGCGGAGTGTTGCTCCGCTCTTTTGTTGATTGGGGTTGGGCGTTTGCGGGTTTTTTTGTTTTGGCGGGAATTGTAATTTTTACCACTTCGCTTATGAAAGGAAGGTGGAAGCCGGTGGCTTTGGTGGCAATTTTTCTAATTGCGGTTGGGCTAGGAATGGGGCGCTATGAAATCAAGGACACCCCGCCCGATTTAAGTCGTTTTGAGTCAATTGTCGCCACCGGAGGAAAGGCGGATTTGACGGGAATTGTGGTTGATGAACCGGATGAACGGGAGAAAAATACCCGCCTGATAGTGGAAACGGACAATGTAAAAATTCTTGTTTACGCCTGGCATTATCCGGAGTTTGAATACGGAGATGAACTGAAAATATCAGTCCGCCCCGGCGGATTGAAAAAACCCGAGAATTTTAACGGCGATTTTGATTGGGTAGGCTATCTCGCGAAAGATGGCATCTATTATGAAATACTGTATCCAAAAATAAACCTTGTCGCGCGGGGAAAGGGAAGTTGGGTAAAACGCCAAATGTTCTCATTGAAAGAGAAATATCTTTCCGCCCTGTCTAAAGTCATTCCGGAACCGTACACCGCTTTTATGGGAGGTCTCACCGTCGGCGCCAAGCGGGCGATTGGCAAAAATCTATTGGAGGATTTCAGAAAAACCGGAATTATTCATATTGTCGTTCTTTCCGGATACAATATTTCTCTTGTGGCGGATACGGTTATGCGCATCCTCTCTTTTTTGCCGAAAGTTTTCGCGACGAGTCTGGGAGTTCTTGGTATCATCTTGTTTGCCATAATGACCGGCGCCTCCGCTACGGTGGTGCGCGCCTCACTGATGTCATTGCTGGTCGTTTTGGCGAGAACGACCGGAAGAGTTTACGAAATAACCTGGGCCCTTTTTCTCACAGGATTTTTTATGATTTTGAATAATCCGAAAATTTTACGTTTTGACGCCGGGTTCCAGCTTTCATTTCTGGCGACTTTCGCCATTATTTGGCTCGCTCCTCATATTGAGAAAAAACTTCATTTTGTTCCGAAAAAATTTCAAATCCGCGAAATCGCCTCCGCCACATTGGCAACTCAGATTTTCGTTCTCCCTTTGCTTTTATATAAAATGGGAATGTTTTCCGTCGTGAGCCTCCCCGTCAATCTTTTGGTTTTGATTTTTGTTCCGGTAACGATGCTTTTCGGATTCATCACAGGGGCATTGGGTATGTTTTCCCTCCTTCTGAGTATTCCTTTCGGTTGGATAAGTTTTGTTTTTTTGCGTTATGAACTCGGAGTGGTGGAACTTTTTGCCAAACTTCCGTTCGCGTCGTTCAATGTCCAAAATTTCCCGCTTTGGCTGATGCTTGCCATTTACGCTGTTTACACCATAATTATTTACAAGATAAATGGAAAAAATAAAAAAACAATTTAAGTATTGGTTTCTCGGGGCAATGTTTTTGTTGACGATATTCGTCTGGTACGCCGTTTATGCGGAGACTCGGGACGGGCTGACAGTCGCGTTTTTGGATGTCGGGCAGGGCGATGCCATTTTCATTGAGGCGCCGAACGGCAACCAGATACTTCTGGATGCCGGACCGAACAACGCCGTTTTGCGGGAGCTTTCCAAACTGATGCCGTTTTATGACCGCTCCATTGATATGATAATTGAGTCGCACCCTGATAAAGACCACATCGCCGGATTCATTGAAGTCGCCAGAAGGTATGATATCGGGTTGGCGATGGAACCCGGAGTAAAATCGCGTTCATCGGTTTACAGGGAGCTGAACAAAATTATCGCCGAGAAAAATATTCCGAAAATTTTGGCGCGGAGGGGGATGATAATAAATATGGGAGACGGAGTGCGTGTTGATATTCTTTTGCCTGACCGAGATGTTTCCGATATGGAAACGAATACCGCTTCCATTGTCGCCAAACTCGTTTACGGAAACACCTCTTTTTTGCTCACTGGTGATTCGCCACGGGCGATGGAAAAATATCTGGTTTCCCTTGGCGATTCGTTGGACGGAGGACTTAAAAGCGATGTGTTGAAGGTGGGGCATCACGGCTCCAGAACATCCAGCTCGGAAATTTTCCTTAAAAATGTTTCCCCAAAATATGCGATAATTTCAGCCGGCGCCGGCAATCGCTACGGTCATCCGCACAAAGAAACAATTGACCTGCTGAACCGCTTTGAAATTCCAATTCTGAGCACTATCAATCTCGGAACAATCAAAATAAAAAGCGACGGCGAAAAACTGACTGGCAAAAAACTGACTGTTGAAACATCTGAAAAATGATAAAGAAATTGCCTTATCCTATTCTCGCCTTTATTGACGGTCGTCAATAAAGGCGAGAATAGGATAACCCCAGTGGTTGCGGGAGAGCTGTAAAAGCGACTCTGGCAGGATATTTTAAAAAGGTCATTTAAACTCCTCTTTTTTGAAAAAAGGACACTCGGTTTGCAAATTCTTTTCACTTTGCGTAAAATAGCAGATATGGAAAATAAAATTCATCCGAGCAAAGAGAGAACATTGGTTATTATAAAACCTGACGGCGTCCAAAGGTCAATGATAGGGGAAATCACGAAGCGTTTTGAGAGGATTGGCTTGAAATTGGTAGCCATAAAAATGGTTGTCGCCACTGAGGAACATATAGAGAAACATTATACCCTTGATCCGGAGTGGAGGAGAATCACGGGAGAGAAGACCATTGCGAGTTATAAAGAAAAAGGATTGAAGCCTCCGTCGGAAGACCCGTTTGAAATAACGGAAGCCATTTTGAATAATTTGAAAAACTATATGGTCAAAGGTCCGGTTGTGGCTATGGTTTGGGAAGGGGCTCATGCCGTTAAGATAGTCAGAAAACTGGTTGGTGGCACGGAACCTCTCGGCTCCGATGTCGGAACCATCCGCGGAGATTTCGTTTTGGATTCATACCAGATGGCGGACGCTGATGGCAGGGCGGTAAGAAACTTGATTCACGCATCAGGTTCCGTGGAAGAGGCTGAGAATGAAATCAATCACTGGTTCAAAAATGAAGAAATCATTAATTATAAACTCGTCCAGGAGCGTATTTTGTATGATGTGAATTTGGACGGGCTTCTGGATTAATTTTTTTTCACCACTTATAAAAGGTAAAAACACTGAAATAAAAACAACCCCTCTCATTTGTTCAAACGAAAGGGGTTTTAAAGCAATGCTATTTTAAAAATATAGAAGGTTATCGTTCTCACTAAGATAACAATAGCGAGAGAATAACCGACTATTCTGAAAGTTGATTTCCTCCCAAAAACAGCCAGATGGTTTGGGAGGACGTGCCGTAACACAATGGCGGGTTGGCTGATTAACATTCCGAAAACCACCCCGACAAAAACTTCGCGAATACCGACCCCGTTTGTGAGCAATGTTTGAAAAACTCCCGCCCCCACAATTATGTTTCCTGCCGAAAAGACTATCAGCGCGGAAGACATCGCTTGCGGAATGCCGAAAATCTTCAAAAGAGGGTAAAGGACAGGGACGGCAACCTTTTCCAACAGCCCCGCGTTTATGAAAAACAAAACGAGGAAGGTTGTAATCATCAGACTTAACGATATCTTGAAAAACATTTTCAACGGTTTTTTGAGGAGCGCCGGCATTTCCTTTAAAGAAATGCCCCGCGGTAAAGAAACAACCTTTTCGCTCGTTGCCGCGGGCGCGATTGTTCCTCCGCCGCTTCCGTAAAAAATGCAAAAGGCGATTTTTGCCGTGATAACGAGCAAGTGGCAAAAAACCACTCCGATGAAAAATATCCATCCGAACAAAGGGATGAATACTGGCATGAGAAAAACGATAATCCTTCGCATATACGCCGGAACAGAGTTGAGAATGGCGGCAGTTATCATCTGCCGTTCATTAATCTTTCCGGATTTCCGCCAGGAAGCGAGAACCGTGTTTGTCGCCATAGTGGAAACAAACAGGGACGAGAGCAGGAGACTGCCGACTTCTTCCGGCAGCCCGCATATTCTCGTCAAGCTTCTTAGCGGCCGGCCAGCGATTCGCGCCAAGCCGGGAAATCCTTTAAAAATTATTTCCGAGGCGATTAGCCCCAGAAAAGAAAACGCGAGGATTTTCCAAAGAAAATCCATTTGCCCAAGCGTCTGGGCGCTTATCCTAATAATACTTTCCAAGACAAATCACCTCCTTTTTTATTTTATTAAGTTGCTCAATCTGTTTAGATGATGCCATATTTGGCGAAAAAGTAAAGGCTAATCAAACCAATCCCGGCTAGAGCGGTTGAGTTTGTTTTTTGCGGAAGGTATAATAAGGGTAAATTTGCCGGTTGACGGCAAGCGCGATACTTTTAATGAATAATAAAAGAATAATCAGATTCCTTTATCTTTCGGCGATTACGGCGACACTTGCCGTCCTTCCTCTCTTTGCCTCCGCGCAAACATTTTCCATATCCGACAACGCAACCGGCGGGGATTGTCTTTCCGTCGGTGTTTGGAATAACTCAACAAAAACATGCCTTTTGACTGCTGATGTGAATGGCGATTTTCAGATAGAGAGCGATAACATCACACTTGACGGAAACAGCCACGCCATTATTGGAAGCGAATTTGGCAGCGTGGTTTCGCTCAGGTGGCGGACCGGGGTTACCGTAAAAAATCTTCGCATATTAAGTTCTTTCGTAGGCATTGATATTGAAGACTCAGACAGAAATATTATCTCAGGGAATGTTATTTCCGGAGGTGAATCCGGGATTTATCTGTTTGGCTCTTCATATAATATTATTAAGGACAACGACATTTCGGGAAGCGCTTATTCCGGAGTTGAAATTGACGGAAGTGTTTTTGCTGTCAATTCGCGCAATATCATAACCGGGAACAACATTCACGACAACCCGGGATACGGAGTTGTCTTGGAAAACACCGATAATGAACAGATAAAGGACAACGACATATCCGGGAATCTGACGGGGGTTTACATTGAATATTCCTATGCCAATTTCGTTTCCGAAAATATTATCTCAGGAAACAGCGACACAGGAATTTATATGTCGGAAGGAAGCGCTGGGGTTGAGGGCAACTCCATTTACGGCAATTTGGGTTACGGTCTTTACAATGATTCTTATTACGGCGACATTGTGACTGCCGTTGGAAATTGGTGGGGAGACGCTTCGGGACCGTCTCAGACGGCGTTAAATCCGGACGGACTTGGAGACAAAGTTTCTGACAATGTGAATTTTATCCCTTGGCTTGATTCTGATCCCCTCAGACCGGTTGAAGAGAATCCTGATTTGAACAATCTCTCCCAATACAAGTTTGACGGAGAGACGCCACTCACGGAAGGAGGAGTTACCGCCGGCAACAGTGTTGTTTTCAAGGCGACGCTTTCCGACCCTGACGGGGACAATGTCGCTTTTGAGGTTGAATTAAGGGAAAGCGGAACTGAATTCACCGGCCTGTATGACGGAGGAATCGCCACTTCCACTTTTGTCGCTTCCGGCAATGAGGCGATTATTGAGTTTAGCGGATTGACAAACGGGATTTATAAATGGCGAGCGAGAGCGGCGGACGAAAACGGAGGTAAATCAGACTGGCGGGAATTCGGCTCCGCGGGCAATTTTGATCTTGAAATCAAAACCGTTCCGCTTTATACCCAAGTGAGGTCGGATTATCCACTAAGACCATTGGCTAATGAATGGGCCGATAAAGACTATGGCACTGGCAACTATTCGGACTGTTTGAAAAAAGACCCGAACACCGGCGAGCCGATTCCGGGCACTTCAACAATCGGACGTTGCGGCTGCGCTATTACTTCCGCGGTTATGGTTCTGCGCTCCCATGGGATAGTTGATGATCTGAATGGAAAAGACGTGAATCCGCTCAATATGAACGCTTGGCTTTATGCCGAAGGCGGATATTTGGAGGATGGAGGAGTCGTGTGGACCAAAATCGCGGAATACGCCAAAAATGTTTACGGTTCGGCGAGAGTCAAATTTGACAAACTGGTGAACTTCAAGGACAACGCCACTCTGAATTCTTATCTGGCAGCCGGGAATCCAGTCATTCTCCGCAATAAAATTTACGGCCATTTCCTTGTCGCCGACGACAAACTCAATTCAACTTACGCGGTGAGGGATCCGAGATGGTATGAAACAAAATATCTTAAGCAAAACGTCGGCAATCCTCAATTTGAAAAAAATTACGATAATTACTTTGACGGCTTGCGCCTGTTCAGTTTGGCGCCGGGTGGCATTGAAAGCATTTATCTGACACTCGCTTCCCCGGCCGAATTCCTCGTTACCGACCCGCAAGGAAGAAAACTCGGCAAGGATCCGAGAACTGGAGCGAATTACAATGAGATTCCGGATGGTAGTTACGGAGAAGAAATGCCCCCGATTTCCAGCGACACGCCGCTAGACCAAAGCCGAATCCATAAAACAAAAGTAATATATATTCCCATGCCGATTGCCGGAAAATACGATATTAAAGTAATCGGCACGGACGAAGGAGAATACACCGCCGGTATCTTGGCTTACGACAGCCAAGGGAATTCTCACTCGCAGACCTTTGAAGGTAATACAAAAATCGGGTTGGCGACGGATTACGATTTGAATTTTACTCCGGAAAACCCGGAAGATATCGCTACTGAGCCGGCTGACCAAATCGCTCCAACAACGGCGTTCTCTCTGGCTGGGGAACAAGGAAACAATGGCTGGTTCATTTCCAATGTTCAAATATCCCTTTCCGCCCAAGACAACGAAGGCGGAACGGGCGTGTTCAAGACTGAATATTCTCAGGACAATGGCGGAACTTGGATTAAATACGCCGGGCCGTTCAATCTCGCGGAGGAAGGAATTAATAAACTCCTCTACCGTTCGGAAGATTTCGTGGGCAATATTGAAGAAATCAAATCTCGGGAAATAAAAATAGACAAAACACCTCCGGAAGCGGAAATATATTTTGACAAAAGTTCCCAAATACTGAAAGTGAAAGGAGTTGATAATTTAACGGCGGAACCGTCGGTTGAAATTTTTGAAAAAGAGAAGGAAGTGAGAGGGCGTCATTACGGAAAACAATCAGGGCAAACGCTTTATACGATTAAAGACGATGCCGGACGTGCCCTTAAATTAAGTTTGGGTGAGGTTAAACATCATGGCAGGCAAATCAAAGCCGAATTGGAAAGTTTGCAATATGACAATAACCCCGCCGTTGAAGTTCCAAAAACGGAACTGAAATACGAGTGGTCGTCGGACAGAAAAACGGGCGAAATCAGGAATTTAAATCAATGGATTAAAGTTAAAGGCAAGTTTGAAATCAATGCCGAATACAACTACAGAAAAGATGAGACAAAAATAGAAATCAAGACACTGGAAGGAAAAGAACGGCGGACTGTCCCGGGAATCGCCGCGGTTAAATTAACGACAAAATCCGGAACTTTGGGATTTGAATTTTAAAACATTATGAAAAAGAAAAGAATCATTTTGGTTGGAGTTGCTATTGTTCTTTTGGTTGCCGGAGGGCTGTATCAGTTCGCGCAAAACCGGAAAACAGTTCTCTTAAAGCAAGCCGAAAGGAGCGGTTGTTTAGGGAAGGATGAAGTGGCGAGTTATGAGATTAAACAACAAGAAACAACAGGAGGAGAAGGCGTGGCCATAATAAGCATAAAAGATAAAAAATCACAAAAAGAAAAATTTAATTTTCAAATAGATATTTTGCAAGTTCAACATTATCACCCAATAGAACTGCATAAATGCGGGGTGTATGCCGTTAGGTCGTTTAATTACAATTTTATTATTCAAAAAACATTAGCTGGTTATAGGGCGGAACTATGGAAATATGATTATGCGGGGAATAAAAAAAAACTGGTGCTATTAGATATTGATTCAGTTGGCGGTATGAGGGGTTACAAAAATTTTTTCAGTTCCGACTTCCGCGTCTCCCCGGACGAGAAATACATCTTCCTCATCAAAAGCTACCTCGGCAAGGACGACTACGCCCTCGTGATCAAAGATTTGGACACCAAAGAAGACATTTACGAACTGAAGCTCAAAGACGTTCTTGAAAAACATCCCGATGTTATGCCCGGCAGCATCGGCCTGGGAATCTTCACTCCGGACGGAAAGTATTTCTGGGGCGACATCTACGACGGCGCCAGAGAAACCGCGTATTACAGGATTGAAATGGGAACATGGAAAACAGACATCCTTCCCCTGCCGAAAGACATCCCCGCCGGAGTGGAAAGAGCGTGGAGCTTCGGAGGCTGGGTCGCCTACGCCAACATACCTTCCTTTTCCGGGTTTGCCGGGACGGTTGAACAGTTGGAGAAAGAAGCGAGAGAAAAAGGTGAAAAGAAAACTCTCACCATGTACAACCTTTTCACAAAGGAAAAGAAAACAATCTCCCGCGCCGACCCCTCCCACCGCTTTAAGCCGAGCTGGATATCCGACACCGAACTGGAATACACTCTGCCGGACGGGAAGAAAAAGATTTATGATACGGGAGAAGGAGAAGGGAAATGAATCGTCGCCATCGGGCTTTGACGCGGGAACTTGGTGTGTTGCGGGAGGATGTAAAAACTTTGAAACTTGTTTCCGAGAGTGCTACAATTTTAAGAGGTCGCCGGAGATATAACTTCCTAGACTAAGTTATTCTCTTAGGGAGCCCTATATTCTGTTCCGCCTTGGCGGAGCTATGCGGGCACCCACCTGGCGAAACGCTGGGAGAGTTCGTTTTCGGCGATCTAAAGAAAAACCGCTTTGGCGGTTTTTCTTTTTGGGAAGAACTGCTGTATAATAAAAGAACAGTGTTTTCAAAAGAAAAATTCGCATATTTTATAGTGGCGTTGATTGGGCTGATTTTTATTTTTCACTCCGCCGCCCTTTATTACTTTTTGTATTGGAGGATTCCTTGGCTGGACAATGTGATGCATTTTTTGGGTGGAGCGTGGTTGGCGTTCGCGGCGGCATGGTTTGTCTTCTATTCCAAAAAGGCGAAAGATATCCGCCTGCCGGCTCCCGTTTTTTTGATTGCCGCCGTGTCGTTCGCCGCGTTGGTGGGGGTTGGTTGGGAAATTTTTGAGTTTTGCGTTGATTTTGTAACGGGCAAGGGAGCTGTCGCCGGTTTTAATCAAATAGGGTTGCAAGATACGATGGGAGACCTCTTCTTTGATTTGCTTGGCGGTCTGCTCGCCGGACTTGCTTTTATCAGGGGTTTTAAAAAAGAATTTAAAAAAAATGAATCAAAAAATTAAAGTTACATTTTATGGAGGAGCGGGAAGCGTAACCGGGTCAAACTATTTAATAGAAACGGACAAAATGAAAATGCTTGTTGATTGCGGGCTTTTTCAAGGAACAAGAGTAAGTGAAGAGAGGAATAAAGAGCCTTTCCCTTACGATCCGGCTTCCATTGACGCGCTTTTTGTCAGTCACGCTCATCTTGACCATGTGGGGAGGATTCCCAAATTGGTGAAAGAGGGATTCAAGGGGGAGATATTTTCAACTATGCCCACGCGTGATTTCGCGAAACTAATGCTCATTGACAGCCTGGGGGTGATGAGGAAAGAGGCGAGAAAAAGCAAAGAAGAAACAATCTATTCTGAAGATGATGTTGAGAACGCGATGAAACTGTGGGAAACGGTTGATTATCACAATAGGTTGCAGGTCGGAGATTTTGAAATAAATTTCAGGGAAGCGGGTCACATTCTCGGTTCGGCGATGATAGAAATTTCCCGGAGTGGGAAGAAAATACTTTTCAGCGGAGACTTGGGCAATCCTCCTAATCCGATTTTGAGGGATATGGAGAAAATAAGCGACATTGATTATCTCAGCGTTGAAAGCACTTACGGAGATCGCGAACATGAAAAATCAACCGATACCAAGCTTAAACTGGAAAGAGCCATTGAAAATACCGTGCACGAAAAAGGCGTGCTGATGATTCCGGCTTTTTCGCTTGAACGCACTCAAAAACTTCTTTTTCAAATTGACGAATTGGTTGAGAACGGGCGCATCCCCAGAGTCCCTATTTTTCTTGATAGTCCACTGGCGATAAAAGCGACGGAAATTTACAAGAAATATTCTAGGTATTACAATGATCGCGCCAAGGAGATTATCCGTTCTGGAGATTCTCTTTTTCAATTTCCGGGACTGAAGATGACCTTGAGAACGGATGAATCAAAACAAATCAATAATGTGCCGGCTCCAAAAATAATTATCGCAGGATCAGGCATGTCAAACGGAGGGAGGATTATCCACCACGAAAAACGCTATCTTTCCGACCCCAAAAGCACGCTTTTAATTATCGGCTATCAAGCGTCCGGGTCTTTGGGCAGGCGTTTACTGGAGGGCGAAAAAACCGTGAAGATTTTAGGGGAGACTATTTCCGTAAGAGCCAAAGTGGAATCTATTCATGGTTACTCGGCTCATCCGGATATGAACGACCTTTTTGATTTCGTGAGCGGAAGCGTTGACACTCTCAAAAAGGTCTTTGTTGTCCAAGGAGAACCGAAATCATCTTTGTTTTTTGTTCAGCGCTTGCGAGACCATTTGGGGGTGGATGCTATTGCCCCGAAGGTCGGAGATTCATTTATTTTGGATTTATGATATAATTTAATTATGAATACAGAACGTCATCTTCATTTAAAAATAAAATTATGCGTTTCCGGCGCTGCCGAAACGGGTCATTGTGGCGAGGGGGCGCTAAAAAAGGCGAAAGAGCTTGGGAAGGAGGTCATTCGTCATAATTGCGCTTTGGTCACGGGAGCCACCACAGGTTTCCCGCTTTGGGCGGCGATGGGCGCCAAAGAAATTGATGGAATTTCAATCGGTATTTCCCCCGCCTCTTCTGAAAGAGAACATACGGAGAAATACAAACTTCCTTTAGAGTATCTTGACCTCATTATTTTTACCGGTTTCGGTTATTCGGGCAGGAATCTTTTACTCACCCGTTCGGCGGACGCTGTTTTGGTCGGATGCGGGAGAATGGGAACACTCAACGAATTCACTATCGCTTTTGAGGATAACAAACCAATAGGAGTCTTGGAGGGGGATTGGGAAATGGACGAAACAATTAAGGAAGTAATTGAGCGCGCCCACCGCGGTCCCGGAAAAGTTGTTTTTGACAGCGACCCGAAACGCCTCGTTGAAAAAGTGATTGAGCTGGTCAAAAAAGATAAACTTGAGAATTAAATCTTTTTTTGAAAAAAGAGCGTTGAAAATTACGCCAAAACTTTATTTGCGCGCCAATTTTGCTTTGGCAAACAATCTTTGTAATGCCAATTGAGAATATGCAAAATAAAAGTAAAATCAGCGCGGGTGTTTATCTGAAAGGAATAGGAATGATGGTCGGGATGATGTTTGGAGCGGGGATTTTTGCCCTGCCTTTTTCTTTCGCTCAAGCAGGTTTATTTTGGGGATTGGTCCATTTTATTTTGGCTCTTTTGCTGATGCTCTTCCTGCATTTTTTATATGCCGAAGTTACTCATTTTACAAAAGGCAAACATCGCTTTACCGGATATGTGGGAATGTTTTTGGGGAAGAGGGCAAAGCAATTCGCTTTTTTAACAACATTGGCGTCTTACTACGGAACACTGCTGATTTATGGACTGTTGGGCGGACTTTTTCTTTCCAGTTTTTTTGGCGGAAATTACAAGTTTGGGATTTCAATCGCCTTTTTTATCTTGTCCGCCTTTTTGTTATTTTTAAATATTTCAAAAATAGCGGAAATAAATTTTTATCTGACCATTCCCCTTTTCGGTTTCGTGATTTATCTTCTTTTTGCCGCGGCGCCCGAGATAAGGGCGGTCAACCTATTCTCGGGTATTAACTTCAGTTTCGGCGGAGATTGGTTTTTGCCCTACGGAATATGGATTTTCGCTCTGAGCGCTTTCGCCGTTCTTCCGGAAGCGCGAGACATTTTTTCAAAATCCTCCGTGGTTCATTTTAAGCGTATGATTGCCATCAGTATCGTCCTTTCTTCTTTCTTCTATTTTTTGTTCATTTTGGCGGTTCTGGGCGTGTCCGGCGCCAATACCTCGCCGGACGCACTCTCGGGACTTTCAAAGATACTTGGATTAAAAGCCCTTCTTGCGGGCTCATTTATCGGATTTTTGGCCGTCTTCACGTCCTTCCTCGCCATGGGGGAAGATATGGAAAATATCTTTAAGTATGATTATGGAATTCCCAAAGTGGTTTCATGGCTTTTGGTTGTTGTTCCTCCCGCAGCCCTTTTTCTTTTGGGGGCGGTTGATTTTGCGACAATTCTTTCCATCATAGGCGCCGTCGGCCTTGGCGTGTTCGGAATCTTCATAATTTTAATGGCAAGAAAATTGAGAGAAGTAATCAAGAAAGGGGATTCCGCCGGATTGCTCAGGGCGGACATCAGCGGTCGCATGACCCCGCGTCCTTTCATTGAAATTCTTGCTCTTATTGGTATTACTGTCGCCGCGTCCTATGAACTTTGGCGTATTTTTGTATAATAGTGATTATGAAACAAATTGTTATTTTATATCATAAAAATTGCCCGGACGGTTTCGGCGCCGCATGGGCGGCTTGGAAAAAATTCAAGGAACGGGCGGAGTATATTGGAGTGGAACATCATACTCCTCTCCCGAAGGGGCTTAAAAACAAGAAAATTTTTCTGGTGGATTTCTCTTACACGGCTTCTTTGATGGAAGATTTAACAAAGAAAAACAAAGAAGTAATTATTATAGATCACCACATAACGGGGAAGAGTGTCGCGGAAAGTATTCCCGGAAGTGTTTTTGAATTGGGTCATTCCGGTTCCGTTTTGACCTGGAAATATTTTCATCCCAAGGAAAAAGTTCCCTGGTTGCTGAAATATATTGAAGATATTGATATTTGGAAATTCAAGGTTCCTCGCAGTAAAGAAATGGCGCTTTCGTTGGATCTTTATGATTACAATTTTAAGGTTTGGAGCAGAATTGCTTTCGAGCTTGAAAATTCCGAGAAAAGAAAAAAATACATAACCGAGGGAGCCGTCATTATGAAGTATCGCAAAAAACTAATCGGCAGAATTTTGACAAAAGCCGAGGACGCGACTCTTTTTGGTAAAAAAGTTCGGGTCGTGAATTCCCCCGTTTGGGCTTCGGATTTGGGGCATCTGCTTCTTGAAGGGAAAAAGGCGGTGGGAGTTGTTTGGTCTTATAAAAAAGGAACAATAAGAGTTTCATTGAGATCAAACGGTAAAATTGATGTCGCTAAGATGGCGGAAAAATTCGGGGGCGGAGGGCATAAAGCCGCCTCCGGGTTTGCTTTGCCGTTCAAGGTAAAATTCCCCTGGAAATAATTTTATGTCTCATATTATTTACCAAACCGAAGGGGTTGTCTTGAATAAGGCCGATTTTGGAGAAGCGGACAGATTATTCACACTCTTTACCGAGGACTTCGGAAAAATAAAGGCGGTGGCGCGCGGGGTCCGCAATCTAAAATCAAAACTTCGCTATAACTTGGATTTATTTTCTTTTTCTCGCTTTGGGTTGATATCAAGCGGAGAATATTGGAAAATTCTCAACACCGACGAGTCTTTCAGTTCAAAGGCGATTCTTCTCAGTCCGGAAAAGTTTGTTTCCTTTTCTCGCTTCGCGGGACTCGTTGACAGAATGGTTCAAGGCGAGGGCGACAACTTATTTTTATGGAATCAAATAAAAGAGACAGTTTCTTTTTTGGCGAAAAAAGACTTAAAGATGGGGGACTTGAGAAATTTTGAAATTTCAACTTCCCTGGCTCTTCTCGGCGAATTGGGATACATAGACAAAAACACCCGATTTTCTGAAAAGGAGGCGGTATCCGCCATCAATAAGGCTATAAAAGAAAGTATGTTGTGATATAATAACCAATATGAAAGAAGACAACCTAAAAAGACTGAAAAAACGCTTGTATAAAAAAAATGAGGCGTTTAAGGGCAGAGGGAAAAGACCCGGAGTTTATGGCAGGAGAGAAGAACTCCCGCTTTCTTACTGGAAAGATTCCGGCAAAAAAAAGAAATCCCTTTTTCGCCCATTAAAGATTATTCTCATATTGTCCAGTCTTTTCTTTTTGGTGTCCGTAACCGCTTTGCTGTATTTGTGGATGGGCGAATCAAATATCATTTCTTCCAGAAATATTGAAATGGAAATAAGAGCCCCGGTTTCCGCGAAAGGAGGTGAAGTAATCAGTTTTGATGTTTCAGTTCTAAATAAAAATAAAAGTGAAATTGATATGGCGGACATTATTTTGGATTTTCCAGATGGATCTTTCTCTCCAAACGGTATTGAAATGAAACGCAAGCGTTACGAGCTGGGTTCAATCGGAATGGGAGGATTGGCAAAAAAAACGATTGAAATGGCTCTCTTTGGGAAACAGGATGAAGAAAAAACAATAACCGCCACTCTTGAATATCGTTTAGCGCAATCCAACGCGATTTTTGCCAAAACTGTCAAACATAAAATTAAAATTTCCCGCCCGGCGATAGGCGTTTCTTTGTCCATTCCGAAAGAGGTAAACGCCGGTCAAGCAACGAAATTGAAAGTCGGAATTGTTTCAAATTCATCCGCAATCGCCAGAGGTTTGGTTCTAAGGCTTGAATATCCTTCCGGTTTTCATTTTTCCTCCGCTGTTCCGGAACCGAGCAGTATGAATAACGAATGGCGGATAGGAGACCTCGCGCCGTCCCAAGAAAGAGAAATATCCGTCAATGGAATTGTTGAGGGCCAAGACCTTGAAGAAAAAGCTTTTCGCGCCACGGTCGGGTTTGAAAATTCGGAGGGTAAGTTTTTGTCATATGGAAATTCGGTCACCTCACTCGTCGTCAAGAAACCTTTTGTGGAATTGGATTTATTCGCAAACGGGAAGAGCCTTGATAATTATTCCGCCCTTGCCGGAGATTCTTTGCGTTTTGAAGTGGCGTGGAAAAACAATCTTACCGTTCCCGTCAGGAATGTTTCCATTGAGATGAAAATCCTCGGGTCCGCCCTTAATGAAAGATCAATTTCCGTAAGCCGGGGTTTTTACAGGACTTTTGACAAAACTCTTGTTTGGAATTCTTCGGGTATGCCTTCTTTGTCAACAGTTGAACCGGGAGAGACGGGCAGGGCGAGATTCAGTTTTTCCTTGCTTGACCCTCTCCCCGTTAAAACCCTTTCCGATAAAAATTTCGTCATTGAGTTGAACGGTAAAATAAAAGGTTATGCCGTTATGGAAGGCGCCGAGAAAAAAGAAATTAAAAATGAAATAAGCAAAGAAATAAAAGTGGGGTCACGCCTCCAATTCGCGAATATGGCCATGCATTATTCAGGTTCTTTTAAAAACACCGGTCCCATACCGCCCCGGGCGGGAAAAGAAACAACCTATACGATTATTTGGTCTTTGGGGAACGCCGTGAATGATTTTTCAGGAGTTAAAATTGAAGCGGGACTTCCTTCGTATGTCCGCTGGACGGGAAATGTTTCCCAAAAAGACGCCGACATTTCTTTTGATGAATCCTCCGGAAAAGTTACCTGGAATGTTGGAAATATACCCGCCGGAACAGGCATTATAAGTCCGGCAAAGGAAATTTCCTTTCAAGTGGCTTTGGCTCCGAGCGTGAGCCAAATAGGAAATTCGGCGGTCTTGATAATATCCCCAACCATAGAGGAACGCGATAATTTTACCGGCGAGATATTTAAGGGACAAAAAGATTCTCTGACGACGCTTTTACAGAACGATCCGGGATTCAAAACGGGCGAAGAAAAGGTGGCTGAATAGATTTTGTCGCGGGAAAACGGTTCTTATTATAAAAAATTAATCACGATTCAATAAAACCCATGAATTCAAAAGATTCCAAGACTAATGACAAACTTGAAAAAATAGTGAGCCTTGCGAAGAGGAGGGGGTTTGTTTACCAAAGCTCGGAAATTTACGGCGGATTTGCCGGTGTTTATGACTTCGGTCCGATGGGGGTGGAGCTTGAAAGAAACTTAAAAGAGCAATGGTGGAGAAAAATGGTTTACGAAAGGGAAGACATTGTCGGCCTGGACTCGGCAATTTTTATGGACCCGAAGATTTGGGAGGTGAGTGGCCACACGAAAGGCTTTTCAGACCCGCTCGTTGAATGCAAAGAATGCCACAAAAGATTTCGCGCCGATAAAATTTTGGAGGAAATCGGCGTTTCCGCCGACGAGAAAATGAGCGAGGAGGAAATCAACAAAATTTTTGAGGAAAACAGGGGAAAAATTAAATGTCCTGAATGCGGAAAACAAAACTTTACCAAAGTGAAAAAATTTAATCTTTTGGTTAAAAGCAATCTTGGCGATTTTACAAGTGATAATTCGGAACCGGTTTATCTGAGAGGAGAAACATGCCAGGGCATTTATGTGAACTTTAAGAATATTATTGACTCCATGCATTTGAAATTGCCCTTTGGAATAGCGCAAATCGGCAAGGCGTTCAGGAACGAAATATCGCCTCGCCAGTTTCTTTTCAGGGGGCGAGAATTTGAACAGATGGAAATGCAGTATTTTATGAGACCCGAGGACGAAATGAAAGAATATGAAAAATTGAGAGAATATCGCTGGCGCGCGCTTTTGGAGTTGGGTATTTCAAAAGAAAACTTAAGATGGAAGAGGCATGAAAATTTGGTTTTCTACGCCAAGGAGGCGTACGACATAGAATACAGTTTCCCTTGGGGTTTTGACGAACTTGAAGGTGTCCATGCGCGTGGCGATTATGACCTCACTCAGCATTCCAAGGGTTGCGGAAAGCAATTGGACTATTACGACCAAGAAAAAAATGAAAGATTTATCCCTCATATCATTGAGTCTTCCGGAGGTGTCGGGAGGTTGTTTTTCGCGATAATGCTGGAAGCTTACACGGAAGACGAGATGTCCGGTGACAAAAGGGTGTTTATGAAATTCAAGCCAGAAATCGCCCCGGTAAAGGCCGCCGTTTTCCCCCTCCTCAAAAACAAGCCGGAGCTGGTCGCGAAAGCGAGAGAAGTTTACGAGATGATAAAAAAGGAAATCCAGCCCGTTGTTTTTGACGACAACGGCAACATCGGAAAACGGTATCGCAGGCAGGACGAGATAGGAACGCCATACTGTGTGACGGTTGATTTTGACACGCTGGAAGACAACACTGTCACTCTCCGCGATCGCGACACTGGCGAACAAGAAAGGGTGAAAATTAAAGAATTGATTTCTCGTCTGAAAATTTAAAATAAAAAATAAGTTTTTTGTTTTTTTGTGCTATTATCATTGTATGATTAAGTTTGAAAAAAGGATTTTAAGCAACGGCCTGCGCGTTGTTGTTGCGCCCATGAAAAACTCAGAAGCGGTAACCCTCCAAGTTTTGGTGGGCGTCGGATCAAAAAATGAAAGCAAGCGACTTAATGGAATCTCTCATTTTTTGGAACATCTTTTTTTTAAGGGCACAAAAAAAAGACCAACCGCCAGCGACATATATAAGGAGTTGGACAGAGTCGGAGCGAGCCATAACGCCTTTACTAGTTATGAAATAACCGGTTTTTGGGTTAAACTGGCGGATAAATATTTTGATGTCGGACTTGATGTTATTTCCGACTTACTTTTGAATCCGATTTTTAAAAAGGATGAAGTGGAGAAAGAACGCGGGGTTATTCTGCAGGAGATAGCAATGTATGAAGATTTACCTCAGCGAAAAGTGGCGGAATTGTTGTTGCGGTTGGTGTTCGGCAATCAATCGGCGGGAAGAAGCGTCCTTGGCGACCAAAAAAGCGTAAGTGGGATAAAGCGTTCCGATATTCTGAAATATCGCTCCGATAATTATATCGCGAAAAATATGGAAATTGTCGTGGCGGGGAAAATCAACCCGGAAAAAATTTTTGATAAAATAGAATTGGCCTTCGCTGAAATTAAAAAAGGAGTGAAAATCCCCCCAGTAAAAACGAAAGAAATGCAAAAATCCCCGAGGATTGAAATTTTTAATAAAAAAAGTGATCAGACTCATTTAATGCTCGGCTTCAGAGCCTTTGATATGTTTGACGAAAGGCGTCATGCTCTCAATGTTTTGTCCGTTATTTTGGGGGGAAATTCTTCATCTCTTCTTTTTTCAGAAATAAGGGAAAAAAACGGTTTAGCCTATTATGTTGGAAGCGATGATTGGCTTCAAACCGACACAGGACTTCTTTATCTCAGGGCGGGTGTTTCGCACGCCAACCTCAAAAAAACTGTTGGGAAAATGAAGGATATCGTATCAGATATGAAGAAAAATGGCGTTTCGCTCAAAGTTTTAAATGACGCAAAAAGCTATATAAGAGGACAAATGGCGTTGGGGCTTGAAACAACCGATAACGTGGCGGATTTTTACGGCGAGCAGGACCTTTTTTACAAAAAAATACTTCAGCCAGATGAAATACTGAAAAAGATTGAAAAAGTCAGCCAAGATGATATTCTTAACATAGCGAGAACTGTATTCAGACCAGAAAACGCCAGTTTGGCCGTGATAGGTCGCCACGCGGATTCAGTCAAAAAAGAGAAAGATTACAAAAAATTGCTCGGAGAAATATAAAAAAATGAGTGGTGATAAAATAATAAACATCAATATCAACTCTGGAACATTCTTTAAGGCGATTTTAGTCTTGCTTTTGTTTGTTTTTATTTATGTTCTCCGCGATATAGCGGCGGTCGTTCTTTTTTCCGTGGTTGTCGCATCCGGCGTTGAGCCGGCGGCGCGCTGGTTTCAAAAATACAAAATACCAAGGGTTCTCGCGGTGATTCTCGTTTATTTGATTGTTTTTTCAATAATGGGGATTATGTTTTACCTCATTATTCCTCCTATTTTTTCCGAACTTTCCAATCTCTCGGCAAGCAGTCCCTCGTATTTGCAAAAACCGTTGGCGCTTAAGACAATCCAACAATACTTGCCGGAGTTGCCGGCGTCAATTTCAGGACTTTTACTCAGTTTTGCCCAAAGCGCCAAAGAATACGTGGGTGAGATATCAAGCGGTTTTTTCCAAGCCGCCACCGCCGCTTTTGGCGGAGCTCTGTCTTTCGCGCTTATTATCGTGCTCTCATTTTATCTTGCCGTTCAGGAAAAGGGGATTGAAAACTTCCTTCGCATAGTGACACCGGTTTCGCATGAAAAATATGTAGTTGACCTTTGGTTCAGGTCGCGCGACAAGATTGGCAGCTGGCTTAAAGGACAGATACTCCTCGGCGTGCTTGTCGGCGTGCTTGTTTTCTTGGGGCTTACTATTCTCAGAATTCCTTACGCGCTTACTTTCGCTCTTCTTGCCGCCATATTTGAGTTGATACCGATTTTCGGTCCCATTTTGGCATCCATTCCCCCAATTGCCGTCGCTTTTTTGCGAGATCCTTCCACGGCTCTGGCGGTAATTATTTTGTATATAATAATTCAGCAGTTTGAAAACCACTTGATTTACCCTCTCGTCATAAGAAAGACAGTGGGCATTCCTCCCATTATCACAATCCTTGCCCTTATCATCGGAGCTGAATTGGGCGGGTTTTTCGGCGTGCTTTTATCTGTCCCCATTATGGCTGTCCTCTTTGAATTTATCGCGGATCTGGAAAAAAAGAAGAAACATGTTCATTTCAGCTCTTGACAATTTATAAAAATTAAATGATGCAAAAATTCTATATTACAACCGCCATTGATTACGTGAACGGCCCCCCTCATTTTGGGCACGCCCTGGAAAAAATACAGGCGGACAGTATCGCGCGTTATGAAAGGCTTCTTGGTATGGAAGTTTATTTTTTGACGGGCGTTGATGAGCACGGTATAAAAATAGTCCGTTCCGCCGAAGAGGTGGAAAAAAGCGTCAAAGAATTTACCGAAGCGAATGTTGAAAAATTCAAAAAACTTATAACGGGACTGAATATTTCCAATGATGATTTTATCCGCACTTCCGATAAAAATCGCCATTGGCGGGGGGCGCGAAAACTTTGGGAAAAAATGGCTGAAAGCGGAGACATCTATAAATCAAAATACAAAGGATATTATTGCGTTGGGTGTGAGGCGTATCTTACCGAAAAAGATTTAACGGATGGCAAATGCCCGTACCACGAAAAAGAGCTGGAACTGATTGAAGAGGAAAATTATTTTTTTAAACTTTCCCGCTACACTGATGCCGTTAAAAAAAAGATTGAGAGCGATGAAATAAAAATCATCCCGGCTTCCAGAAAAAATGAAATTTTGGCGATGATTGAAAGGGGGGTTGATGACATAAGCTTCTCCCGCCCCGTTGAAAAATTGGGAGGATGGGGCGTTCCCGTCCCAGGGGATGAGTCCCAATTGATGTATGTATGGTGCGACGCGCTTTCCAATTATATTTCCGCCCTCGGTTATGGTTCAGACAATCTGGAAAAATTTAACAGGTTTTGGCCGGCGGATATTCATTTAATCGGCAAAGATATTTTGCGTTTTCACGCCCTTGTTTGGCCGGCGATGCTTTTGTCCGCCGGTCTGGCGCTCCCGAAAAAAATAATGGTTCATGGATTCCTTCTCTCAGAAGGAAAAAGAATGTCAAAGAGTTCGGGAAATGTCATTGACCCTTTTGATTTGATTGAAAAATACGGAACCGACGCCGTTCGTTACTATCTTCTCCGTGAGATACCCCCTTTTGAGGACGGAGACATCACGGAGGAAAAATTCAAAGACGCCTATAACGCCAATTTGGCGAATGGGCTCGGAAATTTAACGGCGCGAATTATGAAAATGAGCGAGCAATATCTCGCAGGGGAAGCGCCTGGAAAAGAGTCGTCCGCGCGGAAAGAAGAGGCTTTCGGCACCGAGCTTGGCGGATTTATGGAAAATTTTGAATTAAACAAGGCGATGGACAAAATTTGGGAGTTGGTGTCAAAATTGGATTCGCGAATTCAAAAAACGGAACCTTTTAAACTTGTGAAAACGGACAAAGAAAAAGCCAGGGAAGTATTGCGGGAGCTGGTTGGAGGGCTTAAAAAAATAGCCCTGATGCTCTCGCCATTTTTGCCGGAAACTTCTCAAAAAATACTTTCAGCGATTCAGGACAATAAAATGCCAAAACCTCTATTTTTAAGAGCGTAGAAATCCACAGGAGCGTTTGTTTTCTTTCTTTTTAATTGGT
>CAYWCU010000008.1:0-42174 GCA_964456855.1 uncultured Candidatus Saccharibacteria bacterium
CTTCAGGTCTTATCAGCCGGACATCGTCCGCCACTTTTGAC
The DNA here is from genome assembly GCA_964456855.1 of uncultured Candidatus Saccharibacteria bacterium. Classification (GTDB taxonomy): domain Bacteria; phylum Patescibacteriota; class Minisyncoccia; order UBA9983; family UBA9983; genus SZUA-82. The sequence continues at coordinate 42 of CAYWCU010000008.1, forward strand.
AGTCCGAAAGACTGTCCTTTTGGTATTCCAACATATTGAACTTTTTTGCCAATCATTCTGACTTCTTCCACCGCGGGAACCAGGTCCGTATCAGAACTTACGAGATAAGCGGTGTCGTATTTGTCTTGTCTCGCGTAACGAATCATTTCCACAGCCAAACGAACATCAACGCCTTTTTCATGATAACTTTTGTCCGGGTGTTGGATGAGTTGACCCAAGACGAGATTGATATTTTGCCTTTGCAGTTTTCTGAACAATCTTTGTTGGTCAGTGTATAATTTTCTGCTTTTTTCATTATTGTTTTGTTGCCTGACAGCTCCGAGATAATAGCGGACTTCGGTTAAATTGTTAGGCTCAACCAACCACTCCGAGAATTTTCCAAAATCAAAACCGAGCAAACCGCTTTTGCCGTCAAGCTTTGATTTTAGTTCTTTCAGTTTGAAATAAAAATTTCCTCCGTCAATAAATACGAATGCTCTATTCATAGCGGTATTTTAACACAAAATAAAACTGCCGTCATCCGCAAAAGCGGAGGACGGACAGTGGGATTAATGCTTTAATTGTAACCAACCGAAAATTTTTGTCAAGAAAACTGTGGATAACCGCTGCGCGCCTACACCTCAATTATCACCGGCAGGACCATCGGGCGGCGTTTTGTCTTTTGGAAGAGGAATTTTGCCACGCGTTCGCGGAGGAGGGTTTTTACATAATCAATGTTCACGGGGTGCATTTTCCCAGTTGCTTCCTCCACCGTTTTTTTGATGAGAAAACGGGTTTGCTTCAGAATATCCTGCGATTCGCGAAGATAAATAAATCCGCGCGAGATGATGTCTGGAGAATTTCTCACCTTTCCGGTTTGAGAGTCTATGACCGTTATCATTACGAAAATTCCGTCCTGAGAAAGCATCTGCCTGTCGCGCAAAACGACCTCCTGGACATCTCCCACGCCCAGCCCGTCAACCATCACGTAATTTGCCGGAACGGTCTCCTTGGTGGGTTGGATTTTCTTGCCGTCCGTTTCTATAATAATTCCGTTCGCCATCGGCGTTACGATGTTTTCTTTCGGGATGCCCACCGACTCGGCAAGATCCGCGTTCGTTTTCAGCATAAAATAATAACCGTGCACTGGAATAAAGAATTTCGGTTTAATCATTTTTATCATCATTTTCAGTTCTTCGGAGTAGGCGTGCCCGCTAGCGTGGATATCCTCCATCTTATTATGGATTATGCGCGCCCCTTGTCGCGCAAGATTATCTTTAAGGTTCTGTATGCTTCTTTCATTTCCCGGAATAACGGACGAAGAGAGGATTATTGTGTCATCAGGCCTGATTCTGATATATTTGTGCTTCTTATTGGCTATTCGCATCATAGAGGAGTTTTTTTCCCCTTGCGCGCCTGTGCAGATTGCCAGCACCTTTTCGGGAGGGAAGTCATCTATTTTGTCTATGGAAAGCAAGGAATCTTTTTTTGGAACAAAAAGTTTTAATTCCTTGGCAATCTCAATATTTGTTTTCATACTGTATCCGTCAATGAAAACTTTGCGGCCGAGTGATTCGGCTATCTTCAGCATTTCTATTATTCGTTCAATTTGAGAGGAAAATGTTCCAACAATAATTCTTCCTTTCGCCGCCGCGAAAATTCGTTTTAAATTTTCGCGCACCGTTTTTTCCGACATTGAAAACCCAGGCATTTCAACATTCGTGCTTTCCATTAAAAGAAGAAGATTTTTTTCCTTTCCCAAATTCACATACGGATCAATGTTTTCCGGATTGCCTTTGGAATCAAGCTCTATTTTAAAGTCGCCAGGGTATATGACATTCCCGAGGGGTGTTTCAATGACGGTGCCGATGGCGTCCGGAATGGTGTGGGTAATGTCAAAAAATTTAGCCACCAAGTTTTTACCCATTCTTATTCTGCTTCCGGATGTTATTTCTTGAACATCAATTTTTGGACCGTGAGGGAATTCTCCCTGCCTCTTGAGAATTATCGCTTTGGTCAGTCTTGTGGCGTAAATGGTCGGATTGCCCAGTTTGTCAATTAAGTAGGGGATGGCGCCGACATGGTCAAGGTGCCCGTGGCTTATAATTAAGCCCCTTATCTTATCTTTTTTCGCCTCAAGGTATTTCGTGTTGGGGATAATGAAATCAATCCCCGGCGTTTCTTCCTCAGGAAATTGCAGGCCGGCGTCAATGACGACAATATCATCCCCGTATTCAACGACTGTCATATTTCTGCCTATTTCTTCCACCCCGCCGATAGGGATAATCCTGACCTTCCCGACCGCCGCTCTTGAGTATGTTTTTTTGTAAGTCTTCTGTTGTGGATAATGACGTTTTGTTCGTTCCGTTCTTACCGGGCGACTTGGCATTTTCTTAGCCGGACGCTGTCCCTCCTGTGTTTTTTGTATCATAGTAAAATTTATCTAAAGGGATACGCAAAACGCTCCCCAAATAGCCTTATTGTTAAAACAGAGTATTTTTCACTTTGTTAATTTTATAGTATACTTTAATTTTTCAAAAGTCAAGGTTTTGTACTATTTCACCACTTAGGTGCCTTGCACCTAAGTGGTGAAATCGCTTCGCTCTTGGTGCCAAGGGCGGGACTTGATTTTCTTATGGAAAATCCCGGGGAGTGCCTCCTTGGCATTCCCTTCAAGTCCCGCATTACCCATTCGTTGTTTTGGGTAAATCCTCTGCTTTTGCAGTGTTCGTTATCCGTGGTTGTGCCGAGGGCGGGACTTGATTTTCTTATGGAAAATCCCGGGGAGTGCCTCCTTGGCATTCCCTTCAAGTCCCGCATTACCCATTCGTTGTTTTGGGTAAATCCTCTGCTTTTGCAGTGTTCGTTATCCGTGGTTGTGCCGAGGGCGGGACTTGAACCCGCAAGCTGTGAGGCACGCGCTTCTGAAGCGCGCGTGTTTACCAATTTCACCACCTCGGCTTTAATAGTTGTCGGTCATCAGCTATCCGGTTTGCTCGTATAATGCGTCAACCGTTAAATACTCCTTGTATTTTTCAGGTTCGCTCAAAAAATTCAGGTCGTGCAATTCTTCCGGCAACTCCTTTGGTTTCAGTCGGACAAGTTCGGGAACGCTTGCATATTTCTCGTTTTTTTCAAACTTTACGCCTACGTCCGCGCCCCTTACGGCGCGATAACAGAAACCGTCATACTCCTTAATGAAATCATATTGGTTTTCAACACCTATGTCTATCCAGTTTGAAAAAAGGAGGTCGGAATTTTCCGCGTTGATATTCGTAAACCCGAAATCAGGGAGGATAATAAAATTTTCTTCCGCCTCCGCTTCAACCAAATACGCCTCGTCAATAACATTCGGCTTGCTTCCGTATTTCTGCATAATCGCCATTGTCCGTCCTTCAATCACCTTGAAAAGTTCGGCAAATCCCTTGCTGTGGTAGTGTCCGAATGTCCTCGGAAATTCCTCTCCCACCGGCGTTTCCTTTGCGTATATCAATGTAAGGTCGTATCGCAAATCGCCCTTGTGGTCCTCGCCACGGCAGACATCATATCCGCTCTTTTTCTCTATTTTCCCTTTTTCGCAAAAAATTTCCATACTTTATCAGTGCTTAAATGCCATTTGTAGATTTGGGCGAATCTTTCCGAAGGCACGGTAATGTTTTTAATTTGCTCAACACCCAAAAGAGATTTTGGAATTATGTAAATAAACTGAGGAGAATAAAGGAACACCGCGGGAACATCTTTCGCCACTTCTTCTTGAAATTTTTTATATTCCTCATTCCTTTTCTCTGGGTCGGAAATGCTTCGGGCGTCCTCAAGAAGTTTATCAACCGTAACATTGGCATACATAGCGATATTCAACCCAGGATCGTTTCGTTGGGACGAATGCCAGAAAACGAACGGATCAGGGTTTCTTCCGAGGATTTCCCCAAAAAGAAGGGCGTCATATTTTCTCGGTCTGATAATATCTTGGTTCAAATCGCCTATTTCAAATATTTTCAGATTGACTTTGGCGCCCAATTTTTGCCACATTGTTTTCAGTAATTCCGCCGTTTTCTTCAACTCAGGGCTGTTTGAGGTTGAGAGCGAAAATTCAAGACGCAATGTTTCGTTTTTTGTTTTCTTCACGAGGATATTTTCTTTCTCTTTTTCTTCTTTTTCATTTTTCAAGTTTTTGGAATCCTCCATTTTCCATCCGTTTCTTTTGAGTATTTCCTTGGCTTTTTCCAGAGAAAATTTTCGTTCTTCATTTTTGTTGAGGGATCCGAAAGCTCCAGGCGGAAGCGGGTAATTATCCACCGTTCCAAATCCATTCAGCACTTTGTCAACGATTTCTTGTTTATCGGTGGCCATATTCAGCGCCTTGCGAACCTCTGTTTGAGAGAATATTTTGGCGTTGTTTTGGTTGAAAAACACTCCGAAGACTCTGGGGAGGGAAAATGTTTCCAATCTGCTTTCTTTTTTCAATACCTTTCTTGCCAATTCAGGCGAAACGGCATTGATACTGTCAACATCTCCGTTGGCGTAAGCGGATATGAGTTTTTCCTCAGAGGGATAGAATTTTAATATCAATTTGTTGATATGCGGTTTTCCGAGAGAGAATTTTTTATTCGCTCTCAGAACATATGAGGTTATAATTCCCGAAGAATCCTTGTTTATATTTTCAATTTCGTAAGGTCCCGATCCTACCGGCTTAATGTTAAATTCGCTGAGAGCCATTCTTTCGGATGACGCATCCTTCCAAATATGCTTGGGCAATATTCCGAGCGTCGTGTTTCCAAGAAAAGGAGCATATGGTTTTTTTAAAATAAACCGGACTGTTCTTTCATTTACTTTTTCAACTTCTATCCCTTCCCAATTGGCTCGTTTAGGGCTTTTTAGGTTTTGGTCTTTGGCTTGTTTGACAGTGAAAAGGATATCATCGCTTGTTACAGGCTTGCCGTCTTGCCAAAAGATATTCGGACGTAAAACGAAGGTATAAACAAGTCCATCCTTGGATATCGCGTAATTTTCCGCGAGATCGGGAATTAACCCGTTTTTATTATCAGTCCTGGTCAGCCCTGAATATACCAGAGAACTCATATCTCTGTCGGCATCAGAAATGGCAAGAAGGGGATTGATAAAGCGGGGGGTTCCTATGATACCCTCGGTTAAAGTTCCTCCATTGGCGGGAACATCAACAAGAAAGTCGGCGTTTATTTTCCACGCGATTGCGAGAAGACTTGAAATAAAAATCAAAACCGCGCCCAGAAAAATAATTTTTTTCACGGGAGACAGTGTCCTTAAGGCATAAACCGTTTCACTTATATTCGGAAAATCGGAACGCTTTTTGAGCAAAGGAAAGATTTTTTTATAAAACATAAAAAAGAAATTGCCGTTTAAATTTATTGGATGAGCAGAGCCAATATCGTGGACAACGCAAAGAGGATAGCGAAAACTATCGTGGTAGTGAATAATATTTTTTCAAAACCGCGTTTTGTGTGATATGATGTCCCTCCTCCTCCGAAGGCGGAGCCTAAACCCTCGCCCATTTGTTGAAGTAAAATAACCGTCACCAGGACGGCGGAAATCGCAATTTGCACTATTGGCAAGATGTTGGCGATGGAAAACATATTATCTGTCATTATACATTAGGACGAATAAAATACAAGTTTTTTGGCATCACAATCCTGGCGCGCGAAAGCTATGCGGCCGGTATCTTGCCTTTGTGGCCCGAAAAAGTTATGGTAAACAAAGAATCGCATTTTGAAAATAATTAGGATAAAGGAGGTGTCTATGAAGATAAAAAAGTGCCCACAATGTGGACTTGAGGCGAGAATTATTACTGTTGATTTTGCATCCGCGCAACTCTCGGATTTGGGGCAAATGAGCGGTTGCAAAAAAATAACCTGGTGCGACCCCGAGGATATCGCGGATTACGATGCGATGAAAGTGTGTCCTCGTTGTTGCAAAAAATTGATGGATGTTTTGGAAGAAAAACAGAAAAGAATAGTAAAGAAAGGAGGTTGACATCTATGAAGATAAAAACGAAAGAATGCCCACAATGCGGGTGGGGGCATTTAGGAAAGGCAAAAAGATTTCCAAAGGAAAGGCAGGACCCTGTTTTTTCCGAGGAAGAGATACGGCGATTATTTCCGGTTGCCGTTAAAATATTCTTTAACAAGGAAACGCGGGAGGCGTTAAAAAATTGTCCTCACTGTGGCGCCTTGTTAGAGTATCCGTCGGAAGAAAAATAAGGGAGGTGTCTGTGAAGATTAAAATTAAGAAGTGTCCGCAATGCGGGTTGGAAATTACCCTGCTTGCGGGCAAAAAAATTGTGGATGTCGGCAAGACAAAAATTATTGTGGATACCGGTAAGACAAAGAGGAAACTCACCCCGACTGAATTTATCCGCCTCCTTGGCGCGGGTGGTGGAAATGAAGTATTCTTCCCGGACCGAGAAGAATACGAAGAAATTAAAAAATGCCCACGTTGCGACGTCATACTGAAAGAAAAATAGAAAAATGTCGCGATGGGCTTGTTTAGAGAGAGGGGACGGTTTGCGCCGCCCCTTTTATTTTGTTCCATTTTCTCTATTGGCAAGATGTTGGCGCCGGAAAACATATTATCCGGCGCTATAAATTAGTCCGAATAAGACGCAAAACATTCTGCGATTTGACACCGAACCCCTTGCGTTGGATGGTAAAAAGTGCTATGCTCTATGAAGAATAAGAAACTTAAAATAAATATATATAAAGGAGGAGAAAATGGGAGAGATAAAGAAGGTGAAAAAGTGCGCCGGATGTGGATTTATGGTTCTTTGCATCGCGGGTCGCTTTGGCGACAGCGAGAAGGAGAGTCATGATGGTCCGGCGCACCGGATCACTATAATCTATAAAAAGTCTGAATTTGAGGACATTAAAAATTGTCCTCATTGCAACATCCCTTTTGAAAGGGAAGACTAAGTTTATTCCGCGCGACAGCGACGGAAAAAGGAGGTATACCACTATGGAAAGGAAAACATGCCCAGGCTGCGGGTTTGAGCTTCTGCTCAAAGCCGGGTCGGAAAATATGTCCGAGAGACCGGTCTCATCGGAGACCCTCTCGGAAAAAATCAAAAAATTTAAAGTCCCTAGGGTTGTGCTGTATGACCCTCGGGACAGAGAGGACTACGAGGGGCTTTCGCAGTGTCCGCACTGCGACCGTCTCCTCGTAGAGGAGAGAAGCTAACGAAAAGGAAGCCAAAGGGGCGATAAAAACCATCGCCCCTTTTTTGTTTTTCCTCTTGTCAACTTTAAACCGAAAAAAAATCAAAATTTTCTTTCAGGGATTTTTTTGTCCGGGAAAAAGAAGTGAAATTTTCTTGATGTTTTAGCGGGCTTGACATTGCCGAAAAATAGAATAAAATATTGGTATTATCAGTTAAAATTAAACTATAAAAAGTTATGAGCAAAATGAATATCAAGCCTTTGGGCAACAATATTTTGCTTGAGCCTCTTTCCGATGATGAGAGGGGTTCAAAAACAAAATCGGGAATTTTTATTCCCGAAACCGTTGACAAAGAGAAGCCCGACCAGGCGACCGTCGTGGCCGTCGGTCCGGGAAAAAGGGATGAAAAGGGAAATCTGATTCCAGTGTCCGTCAAGAAAGGGCAACGAGTCATTTTCTCAAAGTACGGTCCGGATGAAATAAAGGTCGGAGATAAAAAATACTTCATTATCAGCGAAGACAGCATACTTGCGATTATTGAGTAATCGCAAAGAAAGATACTATGGCTAAACAAATTTTATTCAACGAAAAAGCGCGGGAGGCGCTTAAAAAGGGAGTTGATGCGTTGACTGACGCCGTCAAAATAACTCTGGGTCCAAAAGGGAGAAATGTCGTTTTAGAAAAGGGTTACGGATCTCCCGTAATCACGAACGACGGCGTGTCCATCGCCAAGGACATTGAGTTGGAGGACAAGTTTGAAAATATGGGGGCTGAAATCGTTAAGGAGGTCGCTTCAAAAACAAACGATGCCGCTGGAGACGGCACTACCACGGCCGTCGTTTTGACGGGCTCCATCATCAGAGAAGGACTTAAATTCACCGTTTTGGGTGTTGACCCGCTGGGAATCAGGGCTGGTATAGAAAGGGCGGCAAAAGAAGTCGTTTCCGCGCTGAAAGGAATGGCGAAGCCCGTCAAAGGAAAAGACGAGATTACTCAGGTGGCGACCATTTCCGCCGAATCCGAAGAATTCGGAAAGATTATCGCCGACGCCATAGACAAGGTTGGAAAGGACGGAGTGGTGACGGTTGAGGAATCTCAGTCTTTCGGCGTTGAAAGCGACATCGTCAAAGGCTTGCAGTTTGACAAGGGATATGTTTCTCCGTATATGATTACGGACGCGGAAAGAATGGAGGCCGTTTACGACGATCCCATGATTCTCGTTACGGACAAGAAGATTTCTTCAATCAACGAAATTCTTCCCCTTTTGGAAAAAATAGCCAAATTGGGGAAGAAGGAACTTGTCATCATCGCCGATGACCTTGATGGAGAGGCCTTGACGACTTTGGTGGTCAACAAACTGAGGGGAACATTCAACGCGCTCGCGGTGAAGGCTCCCGGATACGGGGACAGAAAGAAAGAAATGCTTCAGGATATCGCCATTGTTACCGGAGCTAAGGTTATCTCGGAAGAAGTCGGATTAAAACTTGAAAACGCCGAATTGAATATGCTTGGCAGGGCGAAGAAGATTATCGCCACCAAAGACGATACGACTGTCGTCGGAGGAAAAGGGAAGAAACAGGATATTGACGCCCGCACCGAACAGATACGGGCGGAAATAGAAAAAAGCGATTCCGAATTTGACAAGGAAAAACTTGCCGAGCGTTTGGCTAAATTGGCGGGAGGCGTGGCCGTTATCAAGGTCGGAGCCGCCACGGAAACGGAGATGAAATACAAGAAAATGAAGATTGAGGACGCCGTGGAGGCAACCAAGGCCGCCGTTGAAGAGGGAATTGTTCCGGGAGGAGGAACTGCGCTCGTTAAGGCCGGCGCCATCGTCCGCAAAGATTATTCGGAAGGAAAGATAAAATCTCCGTCAAAGGACATGGCGAAAGAATTTGAGGCCGGTTTTGAGATTCTTTTGAAAGCGATAGACGAGCCGGTTAGACAAATCGTGAAGAACGCTGGAAAGAAAGAAGGCGCCGTCGTCGCCGAGGAAATCAAACAAGCCGTTATGAAAGACCCGTCGGTCAACAAGGGTTACAATGCCGGGTCCGACAAAATGGTTGACGATATGATTAAGGAGGGAATTATTGACCCGGTGAAGGTTACGCGCGCGGCTCTGCAGAATTCTGCGTCCGCCGCGGCCATCTTTTTGACCACGGACGTGGCGGTGGCTGAAATTCCGAAAGAAAAGCCGGAAATGCCCGCCGGGGCCGGAGGAGGAATGCCTGGAATGGGATACTAGAAAAAGTAGTCAGTATGTTAGTAACCAGTAGACAGTAGGCAGATAGAAGATGGCAGACAGCAAAAAACCGCCCCTCGGCGGTTTTTTGGTTGGAAATACAGAGTAAAAAAAGGACCGCGGAGCGGTCCTGTTAGTAGCCAAGAGCGAGTTTCAGATAAACACCGCTCCCGGCGGCAAGTCGTATTTTTGCAAGACACAATCGCATCTTGCTGAATCCTTTCCTATTACGCGCTTGCATGCCGGGCAAACACTCGGCTCTTTCTCTGTCACAACCGTCCCTTCTTTGCCCGTTCGCGGACAAGAGAAACGATAAAATTTTTTTTCTGCCATTCAATACCTCCTTTTTTCTACAGCAAGATTACAAGAGAAACGCGTCTTGTGCAATTATAAAAAATTTGGTATGAATTACCGCGGAATGAGAAAATTTTAAAGGAGGCGCGAATTGGCGAAGAAGACTAAATTCCTCGCAAAAGGAAGAGTGGAGAAAACAGATATCGTTTTCTCTGAGTATGTTTGGGCCTTCAGCGTCGCCCAAGCCATAAAAATAGTCGTTTTCAGACTAAAAAAGAAGCATCCGTCATTGCCGATTTTCTTGGCGGATGTAAAAATAAGTTGTGTATAAGATGGCGGGTCCTTTGACCCGCCTTGTTTTTTTTGCCATAATAATGTTAATGGATAAAAAAGACAATGAAATCAAAAAATTAAAGATGGAAATCGCCCGGCTCAAGAAAATGGTTGTCAGAGATGAGCTGACCGGAGTGCTGAACAGAAGGGGCCTTATGAAGGAGTTTGAATGCTTGTTCCACGAGGCGCAGTACGCACGCCACCATCCGGGATCAAAAAGAAAAATTGACATTGACAACCTTTCAATTGTTTTCTTGGATGTTGATAATTTTAAACATATCAACGATACATATGGACATTTAATTGGTGACAGGGTTTTGAAACTTACGGCGAAAAAACTGCAGGAAAGCATAAGGGGTCTTGATTTGCTCGGTAGGATTGGAGGCGAAGAATTTGTCATTGTTTTTGTCGGAGCTTCTGAGGAGGATGCATTTAAAAAGGCGGAAGACATAAGGAACTCCATTAAGAAAATCTGTTTTATGCCCGATAATTGCGAAGACTTGAAAATAACTTTCAGTATTGGGGTATCATCCTTGAAAAAATCAACGGCGGCTGACATTATGGATCTTATTTTTATGGCGGATAAAGCGATGTATGAAGCGAAGACGAACAGGGGAAAAGACAACACGGTAAAATACAGCGATATTGCTTAATTTTTTTAATTTATCCACAAAAAAAATCTCGGCGAGAGGAATTTTTTAAAATTAGTGTATAATGGAGAACATTAATGGCTAATATTTCTACAAAAAAAATGACTAAATTCGTTTCCAAAGCACGAAGCAGGAGCTCTTTGCGTTCTTCCGATAAGAACAAAAAAAAAATAGTCCCCGCCGAAATACGGAAACGAGACGGCAGGATTGTTCCCTTTAAGCTTCATAGAATAACGGATGCCATTTTTAAGGCGTTTGAAGCGGGAGGAAATCCCAATCGCGAGACTGCGGAAAAGATTTCCAAAATAGTTTTGGAAAAGTTGCTTAAAAAATACAAGGCGACGAAAAAATTCATCCCCAACATTGAGGAGATTCAAGATTTGGTGGAGGAAACTTTAATAGAAGAGGACTGCGCCAGGATTGCCAAGACTTACATTCTCTACCGCCAAAAAAGAGCTGAAATACGCAACGAAAAGAAACTGATTTTAAATAAAGAAGAAATTGACGAAGTTGACAAGCATTTTGACGTCAATGCCCTAAGGGTTTTACGGAGCAGGTATTTACGCAAAGACGAAAGCGGAAATGTTATGGAATCGCCCAAAGAACTTTTTACGCGCGTGGCGGTTCACACCACTCTTCCGGACATTATTTATGACAAAAAAGTAAGAGGGAAAAAAGGAAGTCCGGCGGATGTTGAAAAGCACCCGATGAGTGGCAAGGAAGCCGCCATTTTGGAGGGAAAATTAAAAATAGGAGAATACGCGCTGAATCGTTTCCATATTGCCGGTTTGCATAAAATGTTTCTGCGTTTGCGGAAAGAGGGACGCGCTAAAATAGACTGGGCGAAACTGATTTCAATGCTCAGGCGAGGCGAGTTTGACGAATATGAGTCCACTGTTCGCGAATTTTATGACATGATGGTATCGCGCCACTTTTTACCGAACACTCCGGCAATCGCCAATTTTGGAAACTATCTGGGAATGGGATCGGCGTGTTTCGCTCTTGAAATAGAAGATTCAATAGGCTCCATTATGGACACCTTAAAAAAAGCTTCTATTATTTTTAAGGCTGGAGGGGGACTTGGATACAACTTTTCAAATTTGCGGCCTGAAGGGGATTACATTAAAACCACTGGAGGAACCTCTTCGGGACCGATTACTTTTATGAGGCTCTTTGACACAATGACGGAAGTAATCAAACAGGGTGGCATACGCAGAGGAGCCAATATGGGTATAATGGATTCCAATCATCCCGACATAGAAAAATTCATCAGTGCCAAGACTGGAAACAAGGCATTAAAAAATTTTAATATTTCAGTGATGATAATGCCCGATTTTTGGGACTATTACAAAAAAAAGAAAGCTTATCCTTTAATCAACCCAAGAAATAAGAAAGTCGTCAGTTATATTTCACCTGAAGCATTATTGGACAGAATAGCGTATCAAGCATGGGAATCCGGCGAGCCGGGCATTATATTCAGCGACCGTGTAAACGAGTACAATCCCTTTTTTGAATCGTTGGGACCTATAAAAACCACCAACCCGTGCGGAGAGGTTCTTCTTTATCCGAATGAATCATGCAATCTTGGTTCCGTTAACCTTTGGTCATTTGTCACGGAAGATGAAAAAGGGAAGAAGGGCATTGATTGGGAAGCTCTTGAGAAAGTTGTAAAAACAGCCGTCAGATTTTTGGATAATGTCATTGATGTGAATGTTTTTCCCTTGCCGGAAATAGAAGAAATGTCACTCAATACCAGGAAAATAGGGCTCGGCGTTATGGGGGTGGGAAGCTTGCTTTACGAGCTTGGAATAGGTTTCAATACTCGTGCGGCGAGAGAATTGATGGAAGAGATTGCCGAATTCGTTAATTATCATTCAAAAGTGGAATCTATTGAAATAGCCAAAAAAAGAGGATTTTTCCCGTATTATAAAAAAAGTTTTTACGCGCGGGGCAAATTGCCTATATTCGGATTTTACAGTAAGAAATCTTGGCATCTGGATTGGAAAAAGTTGGCGGATGACATTAAAAAACACGGACTTCGCAACAGTTACACCACTGTTATCGCTCCGACAGGTTCAATTTCAATGATAGCGGGATGTTCTTCCGGAATTGAGCCCGTTTTTTCTCTCGCTTTTGAAAAGAAGGTTTCGGTTGGATCTTTTTATTACATTGATCCCGTTTTTGAGCATTCAATGTTGATAGAGGGTCTTTTTGATGAAATGCTTATCAAAGATGTAGTGGAGAACGGAGGAAGTATCGCCAAGATAGCTTATATTCCTCCAAAATTCAAAAAAATATTCGTTAGCGCCCATGATATTGACTCGGATGATCATGTTAAAACTCTTGCTTCTTTTCAAAAATGGGTTGATTCTTCAATTTCCAAAACAAATAATTTTCCTTTTAAAGCAACCATCCAAGATATTAAAAGATCATATCTTGCGGCTTATGAAATGGGATGTAAATCGGTTACTGTCTTTCGCGACAAATCAATCAGTGAGCAAGTTTTAATGACCGTAGATAAAAAAAAGAAAAGTGGACAGAAGGTGGATTTAATAAATATGAGCGATGAAAAGGCGAAAGGAATATCAATATATCACAATCCTTCCGACGGGCTTATATTCCCGGAGAATGGAGGCGGTAACGGCGATGGGAATGGAAAACCCACGCATTGTCCCAATTGCAAAATACCGCTTGCCCACAAGGAAGGTTGTATATCTTGTTCTGTTTGTGGTTGGGGACTGTGCGCATGATTGTTGAAAAAAATGATATATCAAAAACCCCTTCCATACGGGAAGGGATTTTTGATATATCATTATACGCCTGTAAGCCGAATTCTGTTTCACTGAAACAGTGAATGCGATTATTTATCTGGGAACATCGTTGCCGACATCCTCTAGCGGCACTTCCCGCTTTTAGCGGGACACGGCCTTGCACTCAAGTAAGGATTTAGCCGTTTCACCTCCAATGTTTCCATTGGAACTCGCCCCGCCATTCGGCGGGGCGGCCGTTGCTTTCGCTTCTGGCCGTCTCTGTTCGCACCTCGCGGATTGCTCCGGACGGGTGTTACCCGCTACTCTGCTGTCGGTCCGCCTACGCTAAAGCTTCGGCGGACGCTCAATTTTGCAACTGCCTGTGGCAGGCAAAATTGGCGAGTGTTCGGACTTTCCTCTCTATAAATTCAAAAAGAATTTATAGAGCAATCGCTCAGCGTATAACGTTTGAAATTATAACAATATTTTTATTGTTAGTCAACCAGCTCTATTTTTGGATGCCGAAATTTTTCACGGTTTGTTTTTTTAGAAAATTTTTCCAGTTCGGAAATTTTGTAAAGCCGATATTTATTTGAAGGATGGCGGACAGCCATAAATTTACCGTTTTTGTCCCAATTTCTAAGGGTTTTTGGGGATACTCCGAGAAACTCGGAAGCTTCTTTTATCTTTAAATAGTTTTTCCACATATTAAATTTGATTGCTTTTATAAAATCTTGTATAATAGTTCTATTATGCAAGAAAAAACATTAGAAATCAAAACCAAAAAACCTTTCAACTGGAAATCTCTTTCCATTTATATTTTTTACGGTCTGGCTTTTTTGTTGCCACTCTTTTTTCTGCCGTTGGCGGTGGGTCCGTTTAATGCGGCAAAGGCGTTTCTTTTTTATACTGGCATTTCTCTGGCCTTTATATTCTGGCTTTTTGACTGTCTTCAAAAGGGAAGAGTTCAAATACCAAAGAGCAGATTGTTGCTCGCCTTGGGGGGCGTCATTTTGGCATGGTTTGTTTCCTCTGTTTTCTCCTTGAATCCCGCTATTTCTTTAACCGGTATGGGCTATGAGATTGGCACTTTTGTATTTTTTCTTTTTTGCGGTTTGGCGGTCTTTCTCATTGCCACTCTTTTTGCTGACGAACAGAGGGTTGCAATTTTTTATCTTCTGCTCCTGTTGTCTTCGTTCCTGGTTTTTATTTTTCAGCTGTTTCATACAGTTTTCGGATTGACTCTTTTATCGTCAAATATTTTTCGAGCTCCGACGGATAATCTTCTCGGTGGCTGGAATGATTTTGCCATCTTTTTCGGTTTTATAGCTCTCACCTCCGTTTGTTTCTTTGAGATGTCAAGATTCAAAAGAGCAATTAAGGGAATTTTCCTTGCCAGTGTTCTTCTTTCCATATTGGCGATGCTCGCCGTTAATTTTTTCATTGCTTGGATAATTTTCGGTTTCTTTATTCTTGTTTTTCTCGTTTACTTTTTATCAGCTTCTTTCTATTCGCACTCATCTTCCGAAGAGGGAGGCTCTGCATCGGGGTCGCCCACGCTGTCCACCAAGATAATCACTCTGCCCCTTTTCATACTCTTGATAGTAATCTTTTTTGTCCTGGCAAGAGGGTTGCTGGGTGATTTCACCGGAACATTGCATACTTCCGTTACTGAGGTGGGGCTTTCGTGGAATTCAACTTTTTCCATTGCCAAGCATGTTTTGAAAGAAAACCCCATTCTGGGATCCGGTCCGAACACTTTTTTGTATGATTGGCTTAAATACAAGCCTGCTTCGGTCAATTCTACAATGTTTTGGAGTGTTCGTTTCCATTCCGGCATAAGTTATTTGTTTTCAATGGTGTCCACGGCGGGTGCCTTGGGCGCTTTGGCGCTCTTGAGTTTCCTCGGCTTTCTCCTTTACTACGGAACAAAGGTTTTGTCTTATTTTGAAAATGACATCAAAAAAGTTATGTTAATCACTTCTTTTTTGGGGTCTCTTTATCTTTGGTCCTTTGTGGTTTTTTATTCCCCGGGATTTTTAATATTCGCCTTGGCTTTCTTGATGACGGGTATATTGGTTGCGATGCTTACGCGTGTCGGAAAAATAAAGATGATTGAGATAAATTTTTCTGGAAGTCCGAGGTTGGGATTTATTTCCGTATTGGTGATAATCATTTTGATGATAGGAATGGTTTCCTCTTTATATCTCTTTTCCCGAAAATACTGGGCGCTCCATTCTTACACACAAGCGCTTGAAGCGTTAAACATTGAGGGTAATCTTGATAAAAGTGAAGCCGCCCTTATAAAGGCCGCCAATATGGACGCTCAAGACCAATATTTCAGATCCCTCGCCGAAATTGGAATATTAAGGATGAAACAGGTTTTATCACAAAAGGATTTATCTAAAGAAATTTTGCGGAGCAAGTTTCAGAATATTTTTGGCAAATCAATACAGAACGCCCAGAGAGCGACTAAGCTGAACCCCAACGATCCGCTGAATTGGATGGAATTGGCAAGAGTTTACGAATCCGTCGTTCCATTTGGTATTTCCGGATCCGGTGATTTTGCCATCAAAGCTTATCAAAAGGTGGCGAAAGTGTCTCCTCTTGATCCAAGACCTTACCTTGGTATGGCGAGGGTGTCATTGGCATCCAAAGATGTTAAGAAGGCAAGGGAATATATTCAGGCGTCTTTGAAAATTAAGAGTGATTTTGCCGCGGCGCTGTTTATGCTGTCTCAAATAGAAGCAAAGGAGGGTAATCTGAAAAAAGCCATTCAGAGGGCGGAACAGACGGTCTTTATAGTGCCGAATGATATCGGAGCGCTTTTCCAACTCGGGCTTTTAAATTATCAGGATAAAAATTACTCTCGCGCCAGAGCGGCCTTTGAAAGGATAATTTCTCTGAACCCCGGATACGCCAATGCCAATTATTTCTTGGGTCTTATTTATGACAAACAAGGAAAAACGAAAAAATCCATTAAGGTTTTTGAAGAAATAGAAAAATCAAATCCGGACAACAAAGAGGTAAAGTTGATTTTGAAAAATTTGCGCGGGGGTAGGGAAGCGCTTAGTGGTATCTCTCCTCCGAATAAATCTCCCGAAAAGCGAAAGGAACCGCCTGTTAAAGATGCGAAAGGGGAGTAACCCAAACAATGGTGCGGCGTATATTAAAATTATTCCATCATGAGTTTAGCGGTCTTCATAAGACCGCTATGCTTTTAGCGTTCTCGGCCGGAGCCTCAAGTATTTTAGGTCTTTTCCGCGATCGGCTTCTCGCCGGTCATTTTGGGGCGAGCCGGTCGCTAGATATTTACTACGCTTCTTTTAAAATCCCTGATCTTCTTTATAATATCATCGCGCTTTCCCTTGTCTCGGTTACCGTTTTGATACCAATGTTTTTAGAAAAGGTGCGTAAATCTAACGAAGATGCTCACTTGTTTCTAAATGGTGTTTTTACTGTCTTCCTTTCGCTTATGATTTTCATGGCATTGGGATTATTTCTTTTTGCTCCTTACTTGAGCCGTTTTGTCACCCCTGGATTCTCTCATCAAGATCGCGAAAGTTTTGTTACTTTGACAAGGATTATGCTTCTTTCATCAATCTTGCTGGGCTTGTCCAATCTTCTCTCAAGTGTTATACAGTCGTTCCGCCGTTTCTTTATTTACGCCTTAAGTCCTATCTTCTACAATACGGGTATTATTTTGGGCATTCTTTTTTTATACCCGATTTTTGGTATGAGAGGTCTGGCTTTCGGTGTTGTTATGGGGGCGTTTTTTCACGCTTTGATTCAGGTTCCCGGTTTAATCAAGCTTGGATTTTTCCCTCGTTTTACGCGCAAGGTAAATTTTTCGGACATAATAAAGGTGGTGAAGTTCTCTTTACCACGTTCTCTGGGGCTGGGAATGCAGCAGATTCTTCTGGTATTCATCACTGCCATGGCATCCGCCATGGCGGCCGGAAGCATCGCGGTTTTTAATTTTTCGCTGAATTTGCAATCAGTCGTTCTTATGGTGGTTGGGATAAGTTACAGTGTGGCGGCTTTTCCAACATTGGCAAAGTTGTTCGTCAATAACCAAAAAAAGGAATTTTTAGAGCAAACTATGTCTGCAGCTCGCCAAATATTTTTTTGGTCGTTTCCGGCCGCAATTCTTCTCATAGTTCTCCGCGCCCAGATAGTCAGGGTCATTTTAGGGACGGGTAATTTCACATGGAGCGACACAAGGCTTGTCGCCGCAAGTCTGGCTCTTTTTTCTCTTTCAATCACCGCCCAAGCGTTAGTCGTTCTTTTTGTAAGAGCTTTTTACGCCGCTGGAAAAACCAAAAGACCCTTTTTGGTGAATGTTTATTCATCGCTGGTAATAGTGGTGTTGGCTGTTTTGATTGTTCATATCTTTGCTTCTAATCCTCCCGTGAGGAGAATTTTTGAAAGAATATTAAGGGTGGAGGGCGTTGGCGGTATGGATATATTGGCGCTTACTTTTTCATTTTCAGTGGGGATGATATTGAATGTTATAATTTTAATAAGGTCTTTTTCTAATTTTTTTCAATACTCGGTGATTAAAAAAATTAAAAGAACGCTTATTCAAGTCGTTTCGGCTTCAATTTTAATGGGAGCGGTATCTTATTTGGTCCTGACCGTCTTGGGGGTTTTTTTGAATACTAAGACTTTCATCGGTATTTTTTCCCAAGGTTTCATTGCCGGAGTTCTGGGAATAGCCGTTTGGTATTATTTTTTAAGATTCGTAAAAAATCGCGAACTTAAAGAAATTACCGATTCTATTAAACAAAAATTCTGGAAAACTCGGGCAATTGTTCCTGGACCAAGGGAATTGGAATTGTAATGCCATACGATAAAGAAGGTTCCTCGTTTAAAAATGATATGATAGAATAAGAGGGTGTGGTTCATTTGAATAAACGTTTCCCGCGGATTGTCGGGCGCGATGAATGAGCCATAAAATTTTTAGCAGATTTAATTTCTAAACGAATTTATTTACCGGCGCGCTAATATCTCGCAGGTAAATAAATTCGCGAATAAAAAAATGACTTACGACATAGCCATAATCGGAGGAGCATCAGCGGGGTTGACTGCCGGAATTTACGCAGGCAGAAAAAAATTAAAAACAGTCGTTTTGGCAAAGCAAATCGGCGGACAGTCGCTCCTTACCGATACAATTGAGAATTTTCCAGGATTTGATCAAATTTCCGGGGAAGAATTGATTTCCAGAATGCGCGCTCAGGTTGAAAAATATGACGTTGAAATCAACGAAGGGGTTGAGGTGGAATCAATTGAAAAGCAATCGGTCGGGGATGAAAAATTTTCAATAAAAATAAAAGACGGCGAAGCGGTTGAGGCGAAATCAGTCATTCTCGCCACTGGGAAAAATCCGAGACGTCTGGGAGTTCCAGGAGAAAAAGAATTTGAAAATAAGGGTGTGAGTTTTTGTTCAATTTGCGACGCTCCCTTGTATGGAGGCAAGGATGTGGCGATTGTGGGAGGAGGCAATTCAGGGCTTGAAGCGGCCACCGACCTTGTTAAATACGCCAATAAAGTTTATATCTTGGAATATAATTCCAAGATTCTCGGGGATGAATCCACACAAGAAAAATTGAAACAAACCGGGAAAGTTGAATTTATTGTTGAAGCGCAAGTTTTGGAGATAAAAGGGGATAAATTTGTCCAAAAGATTATTTTTAAAGATAAAAAGAGCGGGGAAGAGAAAGAGTTGTCGGTTGGAGGAGTCTTCGTGAATATCGGTTGGATTCCGGCGACAGCATTCTTAAAGAATTTTGTTGACTTGAATGAACATGGAGAAATAATCATTAGCCACAAAACCACGGCAACTTCCGAGGAAGGAGCGTTCGCGGCTGGGGATGCCTCAGATACAAAGTTTAAGCAATGTGTAATCGCCTCCGGCGAAGGAGCTAAAGCCGCCCTATCCGCCTACGAATACTTGATAAAAAAGTAATTTTTAGAGTTTAAGAAGTTTGTCAATTGCTATTTTAACTCCGCACAGTTTTGTTTTTTCAGAGCAAAGTTCGTCTTGTTGTTTAAAATTCGGGCTGTAAAAAATCCTGGGAGTTGACTCCATGTAAGGAAAAGCGTCACTTATAACGACTGTCCGGCCGTCTCTAGCGATGATTGTGGTGTGTGGAGTTCCTCTAACACCCGCCCTGATGCCGTCCTGGTAGTCTTTTTCCACTTTTGCCGCGTATTTCCCACTTGCCAAGCATTTCTCAAACGCAGTTTTATCAAGCCCCACATATTCCGCTATAATCGGCAATTCCTTTGGATTCAGTCCGTTATTTGAAGGGGTAATTTCATAAATTCTGTTTGTGTATTCCCAAAACTTATCATTTCCTCCCAACTCAGTGGCGCACTCAGTCGCTTCAGCCTCCTTTCTTGATTTACTGTGAAGGGAATCAAGAGGGAAGTGGCGGTAAACCCAATTTACTTTTCCATCTTTTCCATATTCTTCCATTATCTTTTTCATTGTTCCATGGAATCTTTTGCAATAAGGGCACTCCGTATCAGAAAACTCAATCATTGTCAGGTTTGCGTCAGGATTGCCCAATATATGATCATCTTTTGTGACAGGAGAAGGACCAGCCTGAACATTATCGGTCTTTTGGTTTTGATTCCCAATTTTTGGAGATTGGGAATCATCTTTTTTGCCATAAAAAAGAGCCCCGGCTATTATAACTCCGGCGAAAACTATCGCTATGGGTATGGAAAGGTTGTTTTTCATATTATTACGTTTAAACCTTCTTTCTTCTTAGGAAGGCCGGAACTGAGTCCCATTGATTTTCGTCTTCATTATCGTCCTCTTTCATTTTTCCATTGGATTCATCCATTTCCGTTTTTTCATCTTTGAGGAGAGAAGAAGAAAATGTCTGATTTTTTCTTCCGTTTTTCCCTTCGGGGAATCCGGATGCTATTACCGTTACCTTTATCTCGTTCTTTTTGAGAAGATTGTCGTGAATAGCCCCAAAAATAACCCTGGCTTCATTATCAATTGAATCCGTGATAATATCCGCCGCCTCTTGTATTTCCGACATTGTCATATTTTCTCCTCCGGATATGGCGAAAAGCACCCCCGTGGCTCCTTCAATGGACAAGTCAAGCAGGGGGGAATTGATTGCGGTTTGAGCCGCTTCCTGGGCGCGTTTTTCCCCTTCAGCCGTTCCCACTCCCATTAAAGCGGAGCCCGCGTCCTTCATAATTGATTTCACATCCGCGAAATCAACGTTTATTATTCCTGGGATTGTAATAAGGTCTGATATTCCTTGCACGGCGTTTTTGAGCACCTCATCACACATCCCGAAAGCTTCAATAAGACTCGTGTCTTTTTTAATTATGTTAAAGATTCGGTCATTTGGAATGACAATCATCGCGTCAACCATTTCTTTCAATTTAGCTAAACCATTTTCGGCAATTCGCGCTCTTTGCGCCCCTTCAAAAGAAAACGGTCGCGTAACCACCGCTATTGAAAGAACCCCTTGCTCTTTTGCTATCTTAGCGACAACGGGGGCCGCTCCGGTGCCCGTTGCTCCTCCGAACCCGCAAGTAATGAATATCATATCGGATCCCTTTATTGTTTCCTGTATGGCCTCTTTTGTTTCTTCGGCCGCCTGTTTGCCTATTTCCGGGTCCATTCCTCCTCCAAGCCCTCGCGTAAGATTTTTCCCGATGTGGATTTTTTTCTCCGCCTTACTATGGTGAAGTTTTTGAGCGTCCGTATCAATACTGACGAATTCAACCCCCTTCAGCTTTGCCTGAACCATATAGTTAACGGAATTCGTGCCGGAATTCCCTATACCTATCATCTTAATTCTGGCGAACGTTTCTATTTTTGGATTTATTTTTGATGACATATTGTTTAAAGTTTATCATTACGCTTACTCTTGGTCAAGTTTTATTTTTTTATTATGGCAAGAACTGGCTAAACCATTTTTTTACTGATTTGGCGACTTGTAAAATAAATTTTCCTTGTAATCTTATTTCATAAGAGCCCTCCCTTTTTTCCTCTTTGAATTTCATTACGCAAAGACCGAGTGCCACCGACCACTCCGGATTATTAAATATGTCCTCCCTTAGTCGTCTTCCAAAAATTATTTTATCTTTGATGTGTGCCGGGGAGCCGACGGTGGCGGGAAGATGTAATGAGGCCTTGGCTATTTCGTTTAATGTCAACAGACTTGAGCCACCACCGGTAAGAATTATGCCAGCGGGGAGTAAGCCGTTTCGGTTGATTTTCTTAAGGTGAGATTCAATAAGTTCAAAGATGTCTTTTAGTCTGGCCTCTATGATGTCCGACAATTTTCGTTTGGAATAATTGGATTTTGAACCATATCCTATTTTAATTTTCTCCGCTTCTTCAAGAGTGATTTGCAACCCGAGGGCGATATCATTGGTGATATGAGTGGATCCTATGGGAAAAACTTCAAGTGATATCGGTTTTCCTTCTTCAAAAACCATTATAGAAACGGTTCCGGCCCCTATATTGGCAAGAACGCAACCAACTTCTTTTTGGTGTTTGTTAAGAGCGGCGAAACTTGCCGCCAAAGGGGAGGCAACAACATCATCCACCGCCACGCCGGACGATTCCACCGCCCGTATGAGGTCCATAAGGTGCTGGTTGAGACAGGTTATAAAAAGAACTTCCGCCTCAAGCTTTTCTCCCTTCATCCCTACCGGTTTTCCAAATGTCAAATTTCCGTCTATTTTAAAATTTATGGGAAAGGCGTTTATGACTCGCCTGTTTGAAACGTTTTTTAAGTTTTCTTCCGCCTGGGATATAACCCTTTTGACATCATAGTTGGTAACCTCTCCGTCCGCCCGAGAAATCATTACCGATCCTTTTGATCTCGCTGACCCGAGGATTATTCCTCCGACCGTGACATAGGCGTGTTTAATCGGAACATCAGCCATTTTTTCCGCGCTTTTTATCGCGCTTTTTATCGCCTCCGCCGCGTCTTCATAGTTGGCCACATAACCTTTCCTTATGCCATGAGAAATTTTTTTCCCGGTTCCCAAAATCTCAATTTGACCGTTTTTCTTTTGTTCGGAGACAATCACCTTGATAGTGGATGTTCCCGCATCAATTCCAGTTATGATATTTTTTGCCATATTTTTTCTCCATAAATTCCGATTCTCTTCTTTGCATCGCCTCGCCATGTTCAAAACCCTTAAGGTGAAGCAGGGAATGGATTAAAAGATAATCCGCATATTGCCTTACGGGTATCCCCGCTTTTATCGCTTCTTTTCTTGCGAGGGGAATATTTATGAATATCTCTCCCTCGGTTTGAGAAAAAGAGAAAGAAAGAACATTCGTGCTCCTCGCTTTTTTTCTGTAAGTTTTATTCAATTCTTTCATGAGCGGGTCAGACGCTTCAACAATGCTCAATTCATATTTTTTTCCGAGAATCAATTCCTTCAATTCCTTCCATCTTTTTCTCCTTTCCATTAGTCTATTTTACCAATTTTTTTCAAGTACTGCATTCGCCTTTGTTTTTTGACCCTTTTTAAGGCGTCAATTTTGGTTTGCAGACTTGATTTCACTCGTTTGTTAAAGCGTTTCGCCCTGGCATATCGCAAAATATTGGATTGCTGTACACGCCTGCTGAATCTTCTCAGAAGAGAAGCGGATGTCTCCCTTTCTTTTTTTTGAACTTCTATCATTTTATTTTTTTATTTTTTGCTTGATAATTTCTACGACCTTGTCCACTGAAACTGTTTCTTGGGCTCTTGAATTCATATCATGTATTATTATGGATTCTTCCATCACCTCTTTTTGACCCATAATCAGCGCGTATGGGACATTCAATTTATCGGCGATTTTCATTTGTCCCTTAAGGCTATCTTTGCCCATTGACTGAGCGACGGGCAGATGGGTTTTGCGGAATTTTTCCATAATATCAAGACTTTTGTGTTTGGCAGCCGATCCAAGTTGAACAAAAAAAACTTTCGGAGTCTTGTTTGTTTTTGTTTTAGCATCCTTTTCTTTTAAAAGCTGAACGACTCTGTCTACGCCCAAACCTCCGCCAATCGCCGGAAAATCTTTCCTGGAAAGCATTTTCGCCAAATAATCATAACGCCCTCCTCCCCCAAGCGCGATTTGCGTTTCTTCCACTTCGTTTTTTGTCTCGCCATCTTGGTCTTGCTTTTTTTTGTTATCTTTAAAAATTTCAAAAACAGTTCTTGAATAGTAATCAAGTCCTCTGACAAGATAACTGTCCAAGAAGTAGGGAATTCCGCTTGAATCTAAAAATTCCAAAACTTCCTTAAAGTGCTGTTTGCAAGGATTGCAAAGATAATTTATCATTTGCGGAGCCCCCTTTTTAATTTCCGCACATCCTTCTTCCTTGCAATCAAGCAGACGCAACGGATTTGTTTTAAATCTCTTTTGGCAACTTTTACAAAGATTGCTGGTTTTTTTGCGGTAATAGGAAAGCAAATCCTTGCGATAGCCCGCTTTGCAGTCCTTGTCTCCAAGGGAGTTTATGCGGACAATGATAGGACCCGCGCCCAATTCCTCAAGGGTCATGGTGAGAATTTTGATAACCACAGCTTCGGCGCTTGCCTTCTCTTCATTTATGATCTCCAGTCCGAATTGCTGAAATTCTCGGAACCTTCCCTTTTGAGGTCTTTCGTGTCTGAAAAAAGAGCCTTTGTATCTTAACATTACAGGTTGAGGGAGAGTGTGCATTCCGTGTTCAAGATACGCTCTCATTATTCCCACTGTGCCCTCGGGGCGAAGAGCGAGATGATCCCCGCCGACCGTTCTCAGAGTATACATTTGTTTTTCTATAATATCAGATGTTTCTCCCAAGCTGGCGCCAAAAAGCTCGGTTCTCTCTAGGTGTGGCGTTTGGATGGGGGAGAACCCGTAATATTCCGATATTTCCTCCGCCTTTTCGTAAACTTTTTGATATAATTCGTAATCTTCCGGCAATATGTCGTGCATTCCTTTGGGCGATTGAATCAGGATAGCTTGTTTTTTTGTTTTTGGAGCCATATTTTTTTTTGCGTTTGTAACTTAATTTTAAGAATAAGGACAGAGTGCTTGATGTGTTTAATCCCCGGGCAATATTTGAATTTGATTGATTGGCCAAAGCCGAATTAACGCTCGCCCCACGATAAGCTTTTGAGGAACAGGTCCCCACACTCTGGAATCGGAACTGGCACCCCTGTTATCTCCTTCTACAAAATATTCGCCAGCCTTAAGAACCGTTTTCTTTCCTTCAATATCCATTGTTTCTCCGGGAAGACCTACTACGCGTTTGATAAAGTACATTGATGGATTAAGCGGATAGTGAAAAATTATAACCTCGTTTTTTTCAGGGGACCGGAGGTAGTAGGAAAGTTCGTCAACAATCAGATAGTCTCCATTTTCAAATGTGGGTTCCATTGACGAACCGTAAACTATAAATGGCTGAGCAATCCACATTCTTATTGGAACGACGATAAGAACGGCAATGGCCGTAAATTTTATGAAATCCCAAAAACCGCTGTTTTTTTCTTCTGTCATATCGCCATAATACACGATTTTTTCGCTTAACGCAACTTTCCCGCCCCCCTGTCCCAAATTATCAAATGTTCGCCACTTAGCGTGGAAAATATGTGCATGACTCGTATGTGCATGACTCGGTGATGCACATATGGTATAATGCAATCATGAGAAATTTCACGCCCTCAGAAGGGGAATTGTATCATGTCTTGAATAGGGGCACTGACAAGCGCGTTATTTTTCTTGGTAAAAAAGATTACGAACGCTTTGTCGTTAACTTAATCCTTTTTAATACTGATCAAACTCCAATTAGAAATATTTCTCGTTATGATATAGAATCTGCTTGCCAAAAAATTCCGAATGATTCGCTTGTAAAAATCCACGCTTTTTCTTTAATGCCAAATCATTTCCATTTGCTCTTGGAGCAAATTTCAGAAAACGGGATTGCCAGATTTATGCATAAAATTGAAATGGGATATTCTCGTTATTTTAATAAATTATATCCGAGAAGCGGAAATCTTTTTCAGGGTGCGTACAAAATATCACATATAGACAGCGACGCCTACAGATTGTATATACCTTTGTACATCCACCTTAATCCTCTTGAGCTCTTGGATTCAGAAAAAAAATGGAAAGAGAAGGGGGTTAAAAATAAAATCAACGCCATAAATTTTCTTAAAAGATATCAATGGTCCAGTCTCGGCGAATACCTTGGAATAAAATCGTATCCATTTGTGAGCCGTGATATTTTAAACGAACTTTATGAAGGTCCGCAAGAATGGGAAATGGCATTGAAAGATTGGCTGCCCAATGAAGCAATAGATGAATGTGCATGACTCGGTGATGCACATTTGATGCGCGCGTTTGGGGTTTGGGGCGGGATGGTGTAAAATGGTCTTATGTATTACATTGTCGGTCTTGGAAACCCCGGTGAAGAATATAAGGCTAGCCGCCATAATGTCGGGCGGATTGTTGTTGGCGCCTTTGTGAAATTCGCCACCCGAAAAGGAGAAGTTTCCGAGATGAAACTCAACAAAAAAATAAAAGCGTTGGTCGCCCCCGGAGAAATAGGCGGAGAAAAATTTCAAATTATTTTTCCGGAAACCTTTATGAATAAATCGGGATTATCCGTGAAGCCCTTAATCACTTCAAAAAAGAAAGCGGAAAAACTGATTGTTATTCACGATGACATTGATTTGCCGTTGGGTAAATATAAAATCTCTTTCGGAAAAGGGTCCGGGGGACACAAAGGCGTGGAGTCAATAATAAGGAACGTAAAAACAAAAGACTTTATAAGAATAAGGGTGGGGGTTTCTCCCGCCACGCCCAAAGGGAAACTCAAGAAACCGAAAGGGGAGAAGATGCTTGATTTTATTATCGGAAATTTTAAGCCGAACGAATCCAAGGTGCTCGCCACTATTTCAAAAAAAATCGTTTTTGCGTTGGAAACGATTTTAAAAGACGGATTGGGAAAAGCAATGAGCGAATACAATTAATCGTATTCGCTCATTGTCCCTTCGTTTTATTTATCGCCACTCGGCGTTTTTATTTTTTAGGTTCCTCCAAATAATTCAGTGTCAATCGCTGTTCTTTCGGTTCAAACAAGGTAATCTGGAAAGGATATGTTTTTCCAAGCTCCAATTTCTGTTTCATTTCATCTTCTGAGGAGAATTCCGAAATGTGAACTAGCCCCGAAACACCTTCTTCAATGCTGACCAGCGCGCCGTGTTTGTTGAATTTTATGACCACGCCTTTGACAATATCTCCTTTCTTATATTTGTCCGCCACCGCATCCCACGGATTGGGTTCTAAGGCTTTTATAGAAAGAGATATCTTCCCGTCTTTAATGCTGATGATTTTCGCCTGCACCTTATCTCCAACCTTAAAAAGGTCGGATGGGTTTTCAACCAGTGACCAATTAAGCTCTGAAATGTGAACCAGTCCTTCCAGTCCCTCTTCTATTTTTACGAATATTCCGAATTCCACAGAACCGGTAACCTCCCCCTCTATAATGTCTCCGACTTTATACTTTGAGATTATTTCCTCAAGTTCTTCCGTTTGCGCTCCTTTTTCCGAAAAAATCAATTTTTTCTCTTCGGGGTCGGAAGAAATAATGACGGCGGAAACTTTTTGTCCCGTCAGTTTTTTTAACTCCTCAAATATTCTGTCTTTGTCGCCGTCTTCTATCCTCGGGTAATGCTCGGTCTTTAATTGCGAGGCCGGCAAGAAGCCTTGAACCCCTTTCCATTCAAGAATCAATCCTCCCTTGTTGGCTCCCTTTATCTCAAGTTCAAAAACAGTTTTGTTTCTTTTTGCTTCTTCCGCTTCTCGCCAAACTATTTCCTGGGCAGCTTCCTTTAGAGAAAGGGAAACATATCCAAGCTCGTTTTTCATTTCTATCACTTTGGCGGTTATTTTGTCTCCAGGCTTTAAAACCTTAATAATGTCGCGAGCGTTGGTGTATTCGCGCCCGTAAATGATGCCTGTTGCGAAAGGCGAAATGTCAACATAAACGGCTGAACCCTTTTGTTCAAGAATGGTTCCTTCAATAAGGTCGTCCTCTCTGGGGACCGTTATGCCGGAATTTTTTATCAAAGATTCCAATGCCGTTTGTTTCTCATTTAATTCCTGTAACTTATTCATACCCTTCCAGTATATTGATATTTTATTTTTTTGCAAGTCTTTGGCAACCAAATTTGTTTTCGCGCGCCATATTCAGTTCGTTGGGCGAACAATTCCGCGACGCTTGATATAAACTTGATATAAAATCGTTAACAGGATAAAATACAATCAATGGTAATCACTTATTACGGGGCATCGTGCTTTAAGACGCAGGCGGGGGAAACCGTCCTCGCCTTTGATCCGCCATCAAGGGAATTTTCGGCGAAAGACTTTGGACTTAAACTTCCGAGATTTCAGGCGGATGTCGCTTTGATAAGCCATGGTTATCACAAAGACCACGGCGGTTACGACACTCTTTCTGGAAAAGGGGAAAACAAACACCCCTTTATTGTAGACGGTCCGGGTGAATACGAAATTAAAGGAATTCAGATAACGGGAGTGAGGAGCTTTCACGATGAAGTTGGAGGGAGAAGAAACGGAACAAATACCGTTTACGTGGCTGAATTTGAAAATATTTCTTTGTGTCACTTTGGGGATTTTGGCGAAAAAGAATTGTCATCGGAAGTAGAAGAAGCGGTAGCGGGTTGCGATATTTTATTTATGCCGATTTATATTTCTGACAAATCCGGCGAAATAGTGATGGATGCGCAAAAGGCGGCAAGGATTGCGGCCCAGGTAGAGCCGAAAATAGTTATCCCGATGCATTATCACGAAGACAAAAAAATGCTGAAAAAATTTTTAGACGAGTTCGGCGGATGTGATACGAAGCCGATTGACAAACTGACAATCAAGAAAAAAGATCTTGCCGAGAAAAAGGCGGAGATCGTTGTTCTAAATCCGGTCGTCTAAAACAATCGCGCGATAATGTCTCTTTTGAACAAAATAGAGGAACTTCAAAACAAACCGAAATCTTACAGAAAAAAGGTTCTGGTTGTTTTAATGATTTTGTTTATGTCCGCCGTGATTTTGGCATGGGTTTCAACGGCGAGCATCTTCGCGAATCCGGAAAAAGAGCGCGAAAGGAAAAGCGGCGTTGGATACGCCCCATTCACCATACTCAAAGAAGGCGCCGCGAACATCAAAGACATTTTCAATAACGCCCTGGAGCAAATAAAAAGCCGCTAACCGAATTGGAAAGTTTTTTGCGGCAAGGGGTAAAGTCTGATAAGGTGAAGGCGTCCTCGCTGTAATCTTAATCATAGGCAGAAGGAAGTTTAACTTTGTCCTCTGCAGTCATAGAACCATGCAACCGAAATCACAAAAACAAAGAAATCACAAGCTAATTGATTTTAATCAAATTAACTCTTTTATGTTTGTGCCGGCAATCAAAGAGAAGTTTTACGAGAAAATTTCCACATTGGAGGGGAATAATAAGCCGGATGGCATTATTTTTGATTTAGAGGATTCGATAGATACCAAGCACAAAGAAAGAGCGAGGGATGTCCTGCTGGATTTCTTTAGTAAGCCGGGTATTAAAAAAATCTCTTTAGCGCGTATAAAATTCTTATCCGAATCAATCCCATCGGTTCAAAGTGGTTCAAAGACGACATCAAATTGATTGCTAAAATTAAACCCGATGTTTTGATGACAGCAAAAGTGGAAACAGCTCGCGAAGTTAAACAATATAAAAAAATCTCTTGTAAGCAGCTTTTTGTGGTTGTCGAGACACTTAACGGTGTTGAAAATATTCAAGAGATAGCGCGAGAAATGAGGAAGACGGACTTATTTGCCGTGGGTTATGAAGACATATCCGCGGAATTGATGATAGACAGGCCGGAAAAATTAGATTCTCTGAATCCGGTGTCCCATATAATGTTGCAATCTTTGATTGTTGCCAGACAGCATAATATTCAAATGATTGATGCTGTTTCTGGATTTTTTAAAACTAAGCAAGATTTAGGCAAATTAAAAAATGAGTGCATATACACGGCCGGGTTGGGCATGGTTGGCAAGGTGGCAATACATCCAAATCAGATCCGCATAATAAATACAATATTTAAGAAAAAGAAAAAAGATATGAGGGAAAGGGCATTCAAAATCATAGAGAAACTTGAGAAAACAACAGATGGCATCCATGTTGGATTAGATGAAAACAATAAAATGATTGATACACCATCATATAAAATGGCTCATAAAATTATCAAATAAATATTATGGCGGAAAACTTTCCCGAAATTTTCAAAGGATATTTTTCATCAAAGGACAATGTGAACCCATTCTTGGGGTGTTTGCCCGATTTGGAGAATAAAAATTTAAAAATTGCGGATTTTGGCGGTGGTAGCGGATATCTTTTGGATCAAGTCGCTAATTTTTATCAAAACAAGGGGTGTACAGTGGATTGTTGGCTCATAGACAACAACAATGAGCAAGTGCGAAACGCACCCAATAAATTCAAAAAAATTAATAAAAACTGCCTGAAATTTTCCAAGGAAAAACACTTTGATATCATAATTATGCGCAGCGTGTTGCAGTTTTTTCTTAACCGGCAAGAAAAAATCACGGTCTTAAACAACATATCCAAGTCCTTAAAAGAAAAGGGGACCTTCATAAACCAAGCTCTTTTTTTTGAAAAGCCGGACAATAAAATTGTCGCTCAATCTTACCGATACTTTAACAGGTCGCTCAATATAGAAACCCTTGAAGAATTGATTGGACTTTACAATAAATCCAGTTTTAAAAATTGTAAAATTGAGAAATTTTGCCCCACGATGATAGTTAGTGACAGCGATATTAAAAAGAGATTTATGGTTAATGGCGCGGTTATAGATAAAATGAGAAACTTGTTTAATGGCAATATAAAAAAATCACACTTTATTGAAGTGGTTGGCAAAAATTTTAAAATAAATTGCAATTACGTTATTGTAACATCAAAAAAATAAAAAATGCCAGACAAAACACTAAAATCAAATATAAAAGACACGGTTGTAAATACAATAAAGAACCGCTAGTCGCGAAGCCTCTCGCGCGACCCGAACCTTGCAAAGTCTGATTAGTGTGGTACTGTTCGAGTATGAAAAAAATAACGGTTTTGCTCTCGGTTTTGCTTCTGGCAATCGTTCTCGTAGCTCCTGTTTCCGCTTCGGCGGACTCGGGCGCTGGCATCAAGCCGGACAGTTTCTTTTATTTTTTTGACACCGCCTTTGAGAAAATAAATCTCTTTTTCACTTTTAATCCCGAGAAGAAAGCGGAAAAAGCTCTAGGGTACGCGGAGGAGCGCCTCGCCGAAGCGGAGGAGTCGGCGAGCGAAAACAAACCCAAAGCCGTTGAAAAAGCAATGAGGGGTTATGAAGAAAAAATATCTCTCGCCACGAAGGAGTCAAAGGAAATAAAAGACACAAAAAAAGAAGAAAAACTGCTCAACACAATTTCGGAAAACGCCGCGAAGCACCAAGAAATTCTAAAAAATGTTTTGGAAAAAGTCCCCGCCGAAGCGAAAGACGCGATTCGCAAAGCGATTGAAATAAGCGAGAAAGGGCAAAATGAAGCAATGAAGCAATTCGCTGAATTAAAGAAAGAAAACACGGGATTAAAAAATGAGATTGAAAAATTGAGAGAAGAATTAAAAAATAAAAACAAGAAAATTGAAAGTGGGGATAAAGATAAAAAAGAAATTGAAGACAAAAAATCCAGCGAAAAAGACGCCAAACTTGAAAAATTAAAAAATGAAGTGGGGGAGTTAAAACGGGAAGCGGAAAAAAGGGAAAGGAAAGAAATAGAGGAAAAAAACAAAGAAAGCCGCACCAAACAAATCAATCAGTCCAAAATTCTTACTCTACCAAATGGCGCCATTGTTGAAATGGACGAAGAGGGGAATATTGTGAAAATAATGAAAGAGGCATTAAACGAAATAACAGTAGGCACAGTATCGGAAGTGACAAAGGGTAAATTGGCTCAAACAGAAACACTCAAAATAACATCGATAAATATTTCCTCAACTAATCAAAAGATGACATTTGATTTGGTTACTAATAAACTAGCCAAAGGGACGGTTTTTCTTACTGGCAATAACTTTTCGCAATCTTATAGCTTAGGGTCGGAATTATCTACTCGGCATTTAGCCAATTTTAATAACTTAAATGCTGACTCAGAATACTCATACGAGGTTGAAATTATTGCGAATGATGAAGTTGTAAAAAACAAGGGTGTCTTTTCTACAAAACCTGACATTCATATATTTGATATTAATAATGTTAAATATAATTGTAAAACTAGAGAAGATGGAATTTATATTTGTATTGCAGAATTAGAATTAAAATATCAAACAGGGAAAGATACTAATTCAATAAAGCGTCCAAA
The DNA here is from genome assembly GCA_964456855.1 of uncultured Candidatus Saccharibacteria bacterium. Classification (GTDB taxonomy): domain Bacteria; phylum Patescibacteriota; class Minisyncoccia; order UBA9983; family UBA9983; genus SZUA-82. Next base: position 31,902 of record CAYWCU010000008.1, read on the forward strand.
GGGTGTTTCGGTAAATGCATCAATCCCCTTACTCAATTTTAATCAAACAGTCGCTACTGACGATGGAAATTATGGCGGAGATAGCAGAATTTACGCAAAATTCAACATCCCAATAAGGCGGGATGGCACTTATCCAGTTATTTTTTCTGCGGACGGCGCAATACATAATTATAATTTGGTTGTAAACACAATAGATACAAGGAAAGATATACTATGCAAAGAAAATGGCGCTTTCTGCAATTCAAGGGATGTTGCGTATATTGATATGACGCCGCGTATCGTTAAAACACAAGAAAGTAAGGAATTGCAAACAGATCCTCAAATGGTCGGGCGATTTAGATTTGAAGGTATCGCTGATTCTTGGGTTAAGAGTATTGATTTAGATACTGATTTGCCGATAGGGTTAGGGAGGAATTATGGGTCTGTAGCGGGGGCATACCCTTCTATTGGTAGAGTGTCCCTCGGTTCATATTATTTATCAGTAGCTAATAATATTATTACGATCTATACTCTGGAGGAATCAAGTCCGGGGATATATAGCGTAATCATAAAAGATGCAAATATATACGGCTCTGACGGTGCTAAGAAAATGGTTTATGGTTTTCCCGTTGCATTTACTTTTGAGGTGAAATAAAAGCATAGAATAGATATGAACTATAATAAATTTAAACAATGGGAAGAAGAAAATGCAGAAGAAATAGCCAGCGACAAAGAATATGACAGAAAGTTGAATAAAACATTATCTAGTCCATGGTGGCATTCCCTAATATACATAATAATTTTCTTTATCTTTTTAATCGGATTGTTCACGGTACTGAATTTTTTAGGTCTAAAACAATATGATTAAAGAAAATGAATACAAAGAATACTCTACCCAAAAGGTAAATACTTACAAGGAAAGCTGGAATAAGGATTTCTTTCATGGTGTCAATCTCATTGATTTATGGGAAATATTCTTTGTGGGTGTTGGTATGTTTGCTTTTTTATATTTGTCGTTGAGGTTTAAAGTAGCATTTATAATTATCCTGGTTCTTTCCTACTGGTTTAGGATTAAATTGATAGAGGAAAAAATTATAACGGCAAAACAGTTTTTGGTATTGGGTGCTAAATTTATTAACGAAAATTTTAGAGGTAGGGGCGTGACTGAAGGAGGAGCCGAGCCACATTACAAAGGACACCGTAGGGGTTTTAAAGATTATATAAATTTTTTAGAAACGCAAAGGAATCATTTGGTTGCAAGAATGATTATATTAAACCTATTTGCCCTGGTTCTTCTAGAGATAATTGGGATAAAATGAAAACATGTCAGATAAAAAATCAAAACTTGATACAACAAACAGTATTGTGAGAATAATAAAAGATAGGGGTGAAAGCACTAGATATAAATCATGGGAGTATTGCTATAAATTTTTTTCAAAAAGTGAGCAAGAAATTAAGAAAAATCTTGATCCTGCCTGCCTTAATCTCGCTTTTTATTTAGCCAGCTGGGGGATGTATCGCGGTTCAAGTTTTCTTCTGCAAAAAGATTATCTCGTGCATAAGCCAGCAGTTTTGAAAATTCTTGAACAAAAAGATTATTTTCGAAAGATAGATTTTTCGAAAATTAAGTCCGGAAATAATGAAAAAGAAATTGCCGGGGAAATTGCAGGGTTAATAAGTGAAATCAAAAAATCTTACGGGGTGTATAAGAACAAGGTCTCTGATACTTTGGCGTCAAAGATAATTCTCGGCACGCTTGGATGTATTCCCGCGTATGATCAATATTTTATAAGCGGACTCAAAGAACATCTTGACAATAATAAAAAGAAATATAATGGATTATTAACGATAAATAAAAAAAGTTTATCGTATCTTTTTGATTTTTACAGAAAAAATGAAAAACAAACAAGTGGGGCAAAAGATAAAATTAAAAAAATAACCAAATCGGACGAGCCGTATCCAGCAATGAAACTTGTTGATATGTTTTTCTGGGGGATAGGGTTTGAAAAAGCAAAAGAAGAAGCAAAAAATAAAAAGGAAATGCGAAAACAAATTGAGTTTGCGAAGAATTATTCGGAAATTAGTTTTTAATAAAAAACCGCACCAAAGGTAATTCTTTGAAGACCATTGCGGTAAGGTTTGATTTTGGCATATTTAAAGCACAATGATTAGCCAATTTATTTATAAAAAACTCAGTGAGGCGAAGTATAAAATTCTTGAAGATGGGACTTATTTCGGGAAAAATTCCGCGCCTAAAGGGCGTTTGGGCTTCCGGCAAAACGCTTGATGAGTGTCGGAGCGAACTTCAGGAAGTGCTGGAAGATTGGCTTGTTTTGAAAATTAAAGGCGAAGATAAAATCCCCGGATTTTCTGTTCCCACTTTTTCAAAGACAAAATCTTTCCTTCCGATGTATGCCTAAAAATATCTCCCAGGAAAAAACTTATCAGTAAGCTAAGGAGTTTTGGTTTTATCGGTCCATACAGCGGAGCCAAACATGAGTTCATGGGAAAGGGCGAGTTAAAACTCCACATACCAAACAACCATCCAAAGGACATAAGTGTTTCTTTGGTAATTGAAATTCTTAAGCAGGCGGGAATCAGTAAAGGAGCTTGGGATAAAAAATAATCATTAAAAATTTCAAGTTCGCCACGGCGGATTGGATTGGGGGATTTTTCTTGCGAGAGCGTGGGGAATTTGATAGAATATAAGTAAATTATGGCGAAGGAAAAAGACGCTAAAAATAACGCTGAGGAGCCGAAAGAGGGTGCCCCCCCGGGAACCCGGATTATTCCGGCGGAAATCGTTCAGGAAATGAGCGAGTCGTATTTGGATTACGCGATGTCCGTAATCGTTACGCGCGCCCTGCCGGATGTCCGGGACGGACTGAAGCCAGTGCATCGCCGGATTCTTTATACTATGCATCAAATGGGCCTGAACCACTCCGCCAAGTTCAAGAAATCCGCCGCCGTTGTCGGCGCCGCCTTGGGTGATTATCATCCGCACGGCGATACGGCTCTTTACGACGCGATGGCGAGAATGGCGCAGGACTTTCGCCTTCGTTACCCGTTGGTTGATGGTCAGGGAAACTGGGGCTCCATAGACGGAGACGCCCCCGCCGCCTATCGTTACACTGAAGCGCGAATGACTTCCATCGCTGGCGAAATGCTTAAAGACATTGATAAAGATACCGTTGATTTCAGACCCAATTACGACAACCGCTTGAAAGAGCCGTCCGTTTTGCCTGCCGCCATTCCTCAGCTTTTACTGAACGGAGTGCTTGGTATCGCGGTCGGAATGGCGACCGATATTCCTCCGCACAATCTGAATGAGGTTGTTGACGCCGTTATTCATCTTGCGGATAATCCCGACGCTTCTGCGGAAGACCTAATGCAATTTATCAAGGGTCCGGATTTTCCTACGGGCGGGCTGATTTTCAACACCAAAGACATTCATCACGCTTACGCTTCCGGACGGGGAGGGATTGTAACAAGGGGAGAGGCGGAAATAGTGGAAACTAAAAAAGGAGGATTTCAAATAATAATTTCTTCCATAACTTATCAAACGAACAAATCGGAAATGATAGTCAAAATGGCCGATTTGGTGCGCGACAAAAAAATTGAAGGAATAAAAGGAATTCGCGACGAATCGGACAGGGAGGGTATGAGAATCGCCATTGATTTGAAATCAAGTGTCAATCCTCAGAAGATTCTGAATGCTCTGTATAAGCACACCGATCTTGAAAAAACTTATCATTTTAATATGATTGCCCTTGTTGACGGGATTCAGCCACAAGTTTTGCGTTTGAAAGACATTATTCATTATTTCATTGAACACAGAAAAGACGTCATTCTGCGGAGGGCGAAGTTTGATTTGAACAAGGCGGAGGAGAGGGCGCACATTCTTGAAGGATTGAAGATGGCGTTGGATAAGATTGACGCGGTCATAAAGACAATTAGGGCATCAAAGGACAAGGAAACGGCGCGCTTGAATTTGATTTCAAAATTCAAGTTTTCCGAAAGGCAGGCGAATGCCATTCTGGAAATGAAGCTTCAAAGTTTGGCGGGGCTTGAAAGGCAAAAAATAGAGGACGAACTTAAAGAAAAATTAAAAGTTATCAAGGAATTAAAAGCTCTTTTGGCAAGCCCTGGAAAAATGCTAGGGGTGGTCAAAAGCGAACTTGAGGAAATAAAAAGGAAATACGGCGATGAAAGAAAGACGAAAATAATTTCCAGGGCGATAAAGACATTTTCAATTGAGGATGTTATTCCGGAAACTGAGCAGGTAATGGTCTTAACCAAGGGGGGGTATGTCAAGCGAACCGACCCAGAAGCGTATAAGGCGCAAAACAGAGGTGGCAAAGGGGTGATTGACATAAACACGAAAGATGAGGATTTTGTGAACATTTTTATAACCGCCAACACTCACGATGATTTGCTTTTCTTCACTGACAAGGGAAAAGTGTATCAAATTAAGATGTATGACTTGCCCGAAGGGAAAAGAGCCACAAGGGGAAAATCAGTAATGAACTTTATTTCTTTGGAGGGGGAAGAGAAAGTCACTTCCGTGCTTGTTTTTCCGAAAGAAGCGAAAAAAGAGGAGATGAATTTGATTATGGCGACCAAGGACGGAGTGGTTAAAAAGGTAAGCGCCGACAGTTTTAAAGATGTGAGAAGAAGCGGTATTGTCGCCATCAGCTTGCATAAGGAGGACGAGCTGCGTTTTGTCCACCTTGTTTCAGCCGGAGATGATGTTATTTTGGCGACTAAAAAAGGACAGTCCGTCAGATTTAAGGATAGTGAAGTCAGAACGATGGGCAGGAGCGCCGCTGGGGTGCGAGGGATTAAGATCTCAAAAGATGACGAGGTAATCGGCGCCGATGTTGTGAAGAAGGGTGAGAAGGGGCAGTTTTTGCTCACGATGAGTGAAAAAGGCTACGGCAAGAAAACGGATGTCAAGAATTACAGATTGCAAAAACGAGGGGGAAGCGGGATTAAAACATTCAAGATTACAGAGAAGACAGGACCACTGATGATTGCCACGGTGATAAAGCCGGAACTTGAGGAGATTATAGCCATTTCCCAGAATGGACAGGTCATTCGGGTTTCACTCGGGCAAATTCCGGCGCTCGGCAGGCAAACTCAAGGCGTGCGGATTATGAAGTTAAAATCTGGCGACAGTATTGCTTCGCTGACGTGTTTGTAAAAATGAGTCCGCAACCGCGCGCAGTTATGATTTTTTAAAAAACCGCCTCTGAAATTCAGAGGCGGTTTTTTAATTGACTTTTTTGTTTAGAGTCTTTTTAAGATTATTTCTAAAGTTCTTTTCTCCACTTCTCGGGCAATATGCGCATTGGGGTGATAAACGCGAGGACACCATCTTTTGGTATGCTTTATTTCGTGTTCCAAAAGTTTGATTTCGTCCTTGATGAAACGCATTATCTCAGCCCTTTCACTGTCGTCTTTTAACGCAAAACTTTGGCTTATTCTTCCGATGGGCATTAACCCCCATTTTTCTTTATCTGATTTTAACAGTTTTACATCAAGGGTTTTTCTCCATTTTTTATTCATGTTTTCAGTTTATCACCTCGTGTTCAATGTTCCAATATTTTGTGGCGATGCGCGCATCGCCCTTTTTCGCTTGTGGGATGCTATCTGTCTTGATATAATATAAACATAATGGCATTCGTAAAACCGGAGGAAATCGTTAAAAAATATTTTCATCTTCAACCCGGGATGGTTGTTGCCGATTTCGGCGCCGGTTCGGGATTTTACACTTTGGCGACCGCCGAGGTGGTGGGGGATTCGGGAAAGGTTTACGCCATTGACATTCAAAAAGATTTGATTGAAAAGATTAAGTCGCGCGCAGAAGATGAAGGTTTGAAAAATGTGGAGATTGTTTGGGCAAATCTTGAAAAGGAAGAGGGTTCAAGGTTTGCTGAAGGTTCCGTTGATTTTGTTATCATTTCCAATATCCTCTTTCAAATTCCCGACAAAGTGTCAGTCGCAAAAGAAGCGTTCCGCGTTCTCAATAACGGAGGAAGGTTGGCGGTGTTGGATTGGAATGAATCTTTCGGAGGTTTGGGTCCCCGCCCTGAAAATGTCTTTACTCGCGAGGAATGCGAGAAAATGTTTTTGGAAAGTGGTTTTGTTTTAGGCGAAGAATTTGATGCTGGAGAGCATCATTACGGGGTAATTTTTAAAAAACAATAAATTTAATCAAAAACTGTTAACTTTCGCTCATTTATGAAATCAAGTTTTAGCATCAGTAATAATTTAAAAGCAAAGCGGAGAGGAGGGAGAGAGTTTTCTTCCGCCGGAATGAGCAGTTTTCAGGTTATCTTATTAGTGGTTTTTTCGGTGCTCTTAATGGTTGCCGTTCTTATGTTTTCCGGCATTTTACCCGGTTTTAAAGGCAAGGGCGTGAGCGTCGCCTCTAAAATATCAATGTGGGGAACACTGGGCGGCCCCAAAATTAACGCCTTGATTGGCGAATTGAATACCGCGAATAAAAATTCTTTCCTTATCACTTATAAACAAAAAAAAGCTTCAACTTACCAAAATGATTTGGTTAACGCTTTGGCTTCCGGATCGGGACCCGATGTTTGGATTATGAGTCAGGACATTCTTTTGTGGGCAAAAGATAAACTTCAACCCCTTGGCTTTGAGAGTTTTCCCGAAAGGACTTTCAGAGATACCTTTTTTGATTCAGCCGGTCTTTTTCTTGATGTGAACAATAAGACCGTTTTGGCTATGCCGATAGCGGTTGACCCGTTGGTTTTATACTGGAATCGCGAGCTTTTTTCCGCCGCCGGATTGGCGCGTCCTCCGGAAAATTGGGATGAATTTCTTAGTTCGGTTCAATTACTCACAAAACGCGACAACGCTGGGAACATCACCCGGGCGGGGGCGGCCATTGGAGAATTCAGAAATGTAAAAAACGCTAAAGATATTTTGTCTATGTTGATATTGCAGGCGGGAAATAAAATTGTTGACCCAATTTCTTTGAGAGTTGTTTTGGGTGATGTCGGGAGCGCTCCTCTTTCTCCCGCCGAGAGCAGTATCCGATTTTTTAATGAATTTTCCAATCCAGGGAAGTCATCCTATACATGGAACCGCGCGTTGCCATCTTCCGACACTATGTTCGTAAATGGGAATCTGGCGATGTATTTCGGTTACGCCAGTGAACTTAAAGAAATAAGGGAGATGAATCCTCACCTTGATTTTGATGTTGCCGTTGTTCCACAGATAAAAGGGAGTCCCGCCAAAGCGACCTTTGGAAGAATATACGCACTAGCCGTTTCAAAGGCGTCTCTCCGCAAAAAAGCGGCTTTTACCGCTCTCTTTAAAATGATGGGCGGAAATTTTTCCAAAAATTTTGCGGAAGATGTTTCAATGACACCCGTTCGCAGGGACTTGCTTGCTGAAGGGAACAAGGGAGCGTTCAGTCCCATTTTTTTCAAATCGGCGATTATGTCCAAGGCGTGGCTTGATCCCAATCCGGATAAAGTTTATAAAATATTTCAAAATATGGTAGAATCAGTTGCAACGGGGGCGGCGAGACCTTCGGAATCCGTGAAAGAGGCGCGCGGACAAATAGAGGAGCTTTTAAAACAATATGTTAAATAAGACTTTTTTAGCGACACTGATTTCCCTGATGATATTTTCTTTAATATTGATTCCTTTTGCCGTATTTGCCGTTTCATCCCCCATTGTTCAGTGCGGAACGGAGAAAGATGCCTCCGGAAATATCTCAAACGCTTGTACGGTTTGCGACTTGTTTACCCTTGTGGACAGAGTTGTTGATTTTATGTTGGAGGTTATCGCTTTCCCGTTGGCGGTGATAATGTTTTTATACGGAGGCTTTATGTGGATAACGGCCGGAGGGGATTCGGGAAAAATAACAAAAGGAAGAAAGGCGATAGAGTATGCCGTCTATGGTATGATTGTCGCGTTTGCCGCTTGGCTCATCATTGATACCATTCTAAAGGCTCTTTTGTCTGGAGGCATGGGAAAGATTCAAGGATGGGGGTTTTGGCACAGTATTCCCAAGTGTTCCCATTGATAACATGAAGCGAAGCATATTATTTTTAATCAATTATTTATCAAAACAATGAAAAAAGTTATTCACACAAGAAAAGTATTGTTCAATCGCTTTTTTTGGGTTATTATGAATGTATTGCTGATTCTTCCGGCGATTTCGGCAAGAGCCGAATCAACATCCGAGTTCAGCAACCCCTTGGTTTCAAAGAATATCACGGAATTGGTTGAGTCAATTGCCGACATTATATTCAAGATTGGAATTCCGGTCGCGACCGTATTCATTATTTATTCAGGTTTAATGTTTGTTACCGCAAGGGGAAGCGAGGAGCAACTGAAAAAAGCGAAATCCACATTTATGTGGACAGTTCTCGGAGCGGCAGTTTTGTTGGGAGCGAAGGTTATTGCCATGGCAATAAAAGAAACGGTTAAAGGTTTTTAGTTTTAAGATAAAAAAGGTCGTAATTTTAAAAGTGGTTAGTTTAAAAGATAAATTTACAAAAATGCAAAAAATTAAAAAAATAATTCCGCTCGCGTTGGTCTCCATGCCTTTTTTGGCGATGGCGAAGAATATTACAGACATCGTAAACGACATAACGGGTATTATTGATGTTATTATTCCTCTTCTGATTACTCTTGCCGTTTTGATGCTTATGTGGGGAATTGTCCAGTTCATAACGGCCGCGGGAGATGAGGAGAAGAGAAAAAAGGGAAGGGAACTTATAATTTACGGCATCATCGGATTGTTCGTAATGGTTTCCATTTGGGGATTGGTAGGTATTCTTTCGGGAACATTCAATCTTTCCACGAGTGCCCCCACATTGCCCACATACACGCCTAAGTTTTAATGAAATATGACACCCGTTGACACATTATTGCAAAAAATAGCTGACCAGATAATCAATCCCATTATAGGGTTGATGTTTGCCGTCGCGGTTCTCGTTTTTCTTTATGGAATGGTTGAGTTTGTCGCCGGAGCCGGGAATGAAGAAAAAAGAACGCAAGGAAAGCGACATATAATTTGGGGAATCATAGGATTATTCATTATGGTTTCCGTGTTCGGTATTATGCAGTTATTGTGCAACTTCTTCTATAACGGAGGGTGCTACTGAAAACAGGCAACGAAGATTGGATTTTTAAAAGCGGTTCGGGATAACTCCCGAACCGCTTTTACTTTATCACCATGTTGTCGGTATTGACAAATACAGCTTTCGGTGTAATGTTAAAGATAAGGAGTTCATTTAAATTTAAATAAAGTGGAGGTGTAGGATGGATAAAGTGACTCTAACCTGCAGTTTTTGCAGGGAGAAAAAAAAGGCTGGCAGCAGCCAAGTGGGTGTTGCTAATGAATTTGAAACCCCAATAATTTTGTGCGAGGATTGCGCGCATAAATTATCAGGGTTTTATGTTATCTTTTGTGGGAAGTGTAATTCCCACATAGGGCTGGAATGGGACGCGGTTATAGCGCGCGCCCATAGCCGTAAGTTATTCCTAGAAGTATTATTCCTAGAAGTATTAAGGGATAATTGCGGGAAAAGAGAAATGATTTTTATGGATGTTGTTTATGGATGCCCTCAATGTGAAGAGGGGAATCCATGGGCGATTTTCCACGGAATGAAAAAAGGAGGTAAATAAAAAATGGGTGATTGCAAGGGGGGCGGTTGCGGAGACCGCCACGATGATAAAAAGGAAGCGGGGGTTGGTTTCCCCGCTTGCGGGAAATGTGATGAAAGTCTGAAAGGTTGGACGGAGGGAGAATTTCTCGCATTGGAAATGCCTCTCTGCCCGGTCTGCGCCAGAGAGGACATCTCGGTGACACGCGACGCTTCGTCGCCACCGGAGATGTTTGTGGTGCAAGTAGGGGTTTGCTACCCCTACGATGGATGTCTGACGGTCTTTATGGGCTGTCCCAAGGGGCACCGGACAGTCCAAAAGGCGGATGTAAAAGATTTATTATCGTCTCTCTCTCAAACAATAAGAGAGAAAGAGAGAGATATAAATTGGAGTTAATGCTTTGCCGGCATCGCGCTGAATATCGCGCTTTGCCGGTTTTTTTTTATTTAAATTTTATCTGGCCGGAGAATGCTATGTTTGAAACTTGATTTTCGTTTTCGGCGGAACGAAACAGTAAATTGGCTCGTTAATAGTTTATTTTTCATCTTGGCGAAGCGCTCGCGACGAGGCCACTTTACCGCCTCGCCCGCGGGTGCACAAGTTCACTAACATATGGCACTCTTCTAAAAAGAAGAGAAATGAG
>CAYWCU010000009.1:0-40942 GCA_964456855.1 uncultured Candidatus Saccharibacteria bacterium
TTAGCGGGATAAGTTGCCAAATCAGGAGTATTACCTATGTATCTCATCTTATGCAGAAAAACGGGGCATTAAATCCGGGAAACGCTTAAACTCCTTCCCTTTTGCAATACAAAAAATCCAAAAAAATATGTAGAAGCAGTCCCAATCCCAAAAACGCCGCCGGTCTGAAAAACAACAAGATTATCCCGGCCGCCAGTACCGCCGCCCTCTTTTTGTGCAAGAAATGAGTTTTAAAAGGATTCCTTTTTGGATGGTAAATCGGGCGGGAGAACAGATGGTCAATGTCTATCAATTCCGCGCTGAGAAGCAAAATCAGATCAGAGTAATTTGTTTGCACCAGTCCCGTTTGAGTTATCAGGGCGAAGGCGCCCAGGCTGACTAAAATGTGCGTGGGGGTTGTCATGGATAAAAAATACCATACGGACGGCGGTTATTCTCAGTGGCCCTCCCCTTTTCCGCGAATGACGCTTAAAATTTCATTCGCGACTTCTTCCGGCGTTTTTCCTGTTGTGTTTATGGTTTCGCAGTCATATTTCAGGCAGCTTTCCCTTAAAAAGTTTGAGTAATAAACGTTATCCATAATGAACTTCTCCATCGACTTGCCCGTTGTCCTCATAAGCTCGTCCGTTGACTCGCCCGTAAGGTAGCGGCTCTTTATTCTGTCCGCGATTGTTTTCGTATTATCACACCAAACTAAAAACCGGAAATTGAGATGGCATCTGATGCGCGCGGAGCGCGTGGTGGCTCTGAACTTAATTTTACGCTCGTAGAGCGTGGTAATTCTGTCGGTGCGTTTCCACTCGCCTCCCTGTCTGCCGACAGGGAGGCGCTCCGCTACGGCAAAACAAAACAGAAAAATTTTCTCTACATTTTTTATTTTTTTCGCGTGCAATTTTTTCCTTTAAAAGGAAAAGAAAATTTTTCTGTTTTGTGTTTTTCTTAATCAGAGAAAAGCGGAAACGCTCTAATTCAATTCGCAAAAGGGCAAAAATTCCTTCCCCCAGACCCCTTTCCTTTTTGCCCTTTTGCTGATGCCTGTCCGCCTTCGGCGGAGGCTTCGCCCGATTTTTTTCGGCGGGGTTTGAGGGTGTGCCAATTTCATTGGCGCGCCACTTTATTTTTTTATCTTGCTATGCGTATTCCTTCGTTGCTTTAGCATACAAATTTTTCTGAAAAGCAAAGAAAATTGACCTAATACTATCTACATTCCCAAGCGACTGTTCAGCATTTGCAATGGCATGGTATTTCAAATTTAATAAAACCGGCAATTTTTCTTCATCAAGTTCTTCGACACCTTTTTCTTCATATTTAGATAAAACAAAATCCAAAAATTCTTTCTGTTTTTCGTCTAATCCTGCAAAAATTTTCTCCTTTGACTGCTCAACTCTTTGAATTCTTGAAATAGGTTGTGTCAAAAAAGAAATATATGTCAAAACATCAAATAAATCACTCTTTTCCGCATCAATCATTTTTTGCAAAGTTTCCAATTCATCTTTGCCAAAGCCTCTTTCCGCAATGCTATCTAAAAATGCTTTGCGAGTCGTTGGATTTGACCAAATTTTTCTCAACTCTTCTTCGTTTTTGAAAAAATCCGGCATTATTCCAAACATATTATCCATAAATTCTTGGATTGAAATCGGTTTACCATCAGCGCTCCAAAATGAAGTTGAAATCATATGCTGAATTTCACGCTCTTTCCCATCCCGTAATTTTATTTTTAACTTTCTCTTTGGTGGATTATCGCAGATACAAGGATCTTGATTGCATACAGGGCAAATCTTAGGCGGTTTCTCACAAACACAGGGACTTTGACCGCAAATAGAGCATACTTTAGGAGGTTTTGCATCACAAACACAAGGATCTTGCCCGCATTTTGCGCAAACTTCTTGAACTGGGTCGCCGTCCCATTCAGGATCAGAAAAATGATGATAAGCGTCTACAAAATCATAAATGGTAAAATATTCTTTACCATCAAAAAGTCTTGTTCCTCGTCCAATGATTTGTTTAAATTCAATCATTGAATTTACAGGTCTCATCAAAACAATATTTCTAATATTACGCGCGTCCACGCCGGTTGAAAGTTTTTGCGAAGTCGTCAAAATTGTTGGGATTGTTTTCTCATTATCTTGAAATTCACGCAAAAATTGTTCACCGCGCGCGCCATCATTCGCCGTAACTCGCGCGCAATAATTTGGATCGCTACTATTTTTCATTTGATTTACTAAGTCACGAACAGCAAGAGCGTGATCTTGAGTCGCGCAGAATATAATAGTTTTTTCACTTTGATTTATTTCATCTAAAATCACACGAACTCTCTTTGCTTCTCGCTCTTTAATAACAATTATTTTATTAAAATCCGGTTCCTCATAAATTTTTCCTTCTTCTACTTCGCCCTCAATAATCTGGTCATCAGAAGTGTAAACATAATCATCAAGTGTTGTTTTAATTCTCTTTACTTTGAAAGGGGTTAAAAATCCGTCATTCACACCCTCTTTGAGAGAATAAGTATAAACCGGCTCGCCAAAATATTTATAAGTATCAACATTGTCTTGTCGTCTTGGTGTTGCTGTAAGCCCAAGTTGAACTGCCGGAGAAAAATGTTCCATAATCGCTCGCCAATTACTTTCATCGTTCGCTCCGCCCCGATGACATTCGTCAATCACAATAAAATCAAAAAAATCTTTTGGGTAATCACCAAAATATGGAGTGCCGTCAGGTCCGCTCATAAAAGTTTGAAAAATCGTAAAATACACGCTTCCGCTCATTGGCACGCCTCCTTTTTTGCGAATATCAAGAGGATTGATACGGACCAAAGCGTCTTCATCAAAAGCGGAAAAAGCGTTAAAAGCTTGGTCGGCTAAAATATTTCTGTCAGCTAAAAATAATATCCTTGGGCGACGAGCGCCATCTCGTTTGAGTGTCCAACGAGTTTGAAAGAGTTTCCAAGCGATTTGAAAAGCCACCGCTGTTTTTCCTGTTCCTGTCGCCATCGTCAAAAGAATTCTCTTTTTTTCTTCTGCTACGGCATTCAAAACATTATTGATGGCAATTTCTTGATAATATCGTTTGCCGTATTCGCCTTCATTGGGCACATCAGAAAATTTTTCCTTCCACTCGTTCCAACCTGCCTTGCCGGCAGGCAGGTTGGAAAATGTTTTATTCCAAAGCTCGTCCGGAGTTGGGAAATCAGTAATATCCTGCTCTTTCCCCGTCTCCATATTTATTTCATAAATTTCTTTGCCATTAGTAGTGTAGGTGTAATTGATATGTAATTTTTCCGCATACCCCTTAGCTTGACCAACACCTTCTGTTGCTGGCAAGGTTTCCGCCTTGGCTTCAATCACGCCAATTTTTTGATTTTTATAAACCAAAATATAGTCAGCGATTTCCGGCTTGCTTCGTGTTCCTCCTGCTTGAATTCTGCCATCAGTAATACGAAACTCGCGCAAGACTTTTGAGTTTTCCACTTCACCCCAACCAGCTTGTTTCAGCTTTGGGTCTATATATTCGGCTCTTGTTTCTGCTTCGTTCATAAATTTATGTTAAAAGAAAATATTTTAATGGGATTTTAACCGCATTTGCTTCTTCATTATATTCTAATTCTGATATTTTTTCGGAAATAATTATTCCATATTTTGCCCCAACCTTTTTTGTTGTTTGTATAACTTGGCTATATTTGATTTTGTTAATACCGACTTCAATCACTACTCTTTCATTCCCAGCCCCAATCACAAAATCAGCCCCGCCTTTTTCCGCGTCATAATTAAGTGAAAAACCTGGTTTTTTATTAAACAAACGATATAAATACATACCCACTAAATCCTCAAGCAATTTCCCACGCGCATTTTGTTCCGTTATTGTATTGCCAATTGTTTTATAATACATAGAACGAAACGCTGGGGAAGAAAATAGATATTTTGATGGTTTTTGAGTAACTTGCTTAAAATGTGAACCGATAGGATAAATGCGGTGTAAAACTTCAGCCTGTTCTAGCGCGGAAAAAATTTCCGTAACTTTTGGACGAGATATGCCAAATTTTTCTGCCAAAGTTGTAAAATTAAGCGCATCCATATCAGCAATAGCATACAAGATGGCTGGGATCCTGCTTATAATATCTTGCGACATTGTTCTCATTTGCGGAATATCTTTATTGACTACTCTTTCAAGGGATTTATTTATTTGATCATAAACCAGAGCTTCATTATCAAGCGCAATCATAAAAGGCAAGGATCCATAATGCAAATAATTTTCAAATTCCAGCCTGCTAATATCAACATAATATTTATCTACTTTTGATTGCAATGATGATATTTTATCAAAAGTTTCCTTTGCAGATTGTGATAAAAAAATAGCATCTCGCATATCATTTGCTAATCCGCGCATTTCTGTTTTTTGATGCTTTACTTTAATAAATTCTGTAAAAGATAGTGGGAACATTTTTTCAAATATAGCTCGTCGGACAATATCAGAATTTGAATTTACAAGTATTGCAGAAGAACCGGTACTAAAAATAAATACTTTATCACTTTTGTCGTAAAGCGCTTTTAATGTTACACCCCATTTTTTGTCATATTGAACCTCATCTAAAAATAAAAATAAAGGTTTATCCAAGTTTGATAATGATTTGCCTATCATTTCCTCAAATGTAATCAAAATTTCGTTAATACTGCTCCCTAAAGTTTCTACTATTTCATCAACAGCTAAAACAAGAAAATAAGCATCTATATTCTTTTTTGTGTAATAAAGTTGATACATTACAGTCGTTTTCCCCGCCCCACGAAGTCCTGTAAGAGCAATCCATCTGAATGCTTTATTTCCTTTCAAAAATTTCTCTAAATATGATTGCAAGGTTACAAAAATATTACGATTAAGCCGTTTTTTATTTTGCGCGTCAAAAACATATCCCTGCGCGCGAAAGTCCGCTTGAGCTATCTGGTCCCTGATATATTCTTTTATTTGTTCTTTATTGGTCATTATTACAAAATTTTTATATTCAGTGATAATTCTATTTTACACTAAATCATCTTTAGTGTCAATATATTTTTACACTAAACTATTTATTTTCAAAAACCGCTATAATATGCGCCGTTTTGATGCATTTTGTTGTTTACGAATTGCGACATAGTTAAATAAATTATAGATTATAGATTTTAAATTAAGTTGAAGCTGTTGTCTTTACTATTTTCACCAAAATAGCAATTACTTGATCTATCTCTAATAAATATTTATCAAAATTCATATTAACTAAATTACTTTCGTTTAAAAGTTTAAGCCAATACCTTGTTTCTCTCGCTTCTTTTGAAGCAATAGACATTTTATGAATAAAATCTTTTCTACTCTGTCCGGCAATCGCTTCTTCAACATTAGCCCCAATACTTGTTGCGCTTCTAAGTAATTGTTTAGAAATTATAAATTCTTTTTGTTTTATCAATTCTTTATATAAATCAATGATAGATAAGGCAAAACCAAAACTTTTCTTTTGTATTAAATTATCTTTTTCTTTCTCCATAAATTCAAAATCTATAATCTAAAATTTGTCATTTATAATCTATAATTCAAGAAATCAATTCTCCAGAAAAAGCTTTTTGGAGAATTGATTTCTTGATCTCCTCCAAATCATCAATTTTTTGCCGATAAATTGCTTCCATTTTTTTGGTCTGCGCCGACAACTCGTCTAACTTTTTGACTATTTGTTTTTGAGTTCGTATATCTAAAAATGGAATTTTAGTATTTTTAATTTTAATTTGAGATATATTAGGTTGTGCTCCTCCAACTGCCTGCTTAATTAAATTTTCTTTCTCATAAGAAAAAAAATAATATATAAATTCTGGGATAATATTTTTATTAGGTAAAATTCCGCAGACGGCTTGATTTGTCGTTGATTCAAATTTTAAGATTCCAACCTGCCCAGCTGTTGCGCCATACATAGCAACCAAAACTGTATTCTCTGGAAATATTTTTGCGGAAGAGTTTTCTAAACCTTTTTTGGTAATAAATAATTCTGATTGAGTAATATATTTTTTACAAACTTCTCCACTCCTTAACCATGGTATTTGCCCATTTTCATAATAATCCTTGTGAGATTTTAATGGAGTTCCACCAGCACCAGTATCACAAATCTCCCCCAACTTTTTCTCCTCCCAATCTTTCCCCGGATTTTCAAAAATACTCTGCAAATACGATTCAAAAAGCTCTTTGGCATTTACCAAATTTTTCTCCGCATTTTCTTTCGCCTTTTTCACATCCCCAAAAACCCCATCCAAAATCTTCACAATCCGTTTTTGTTCGGAGAGGGGCGGGAGTGGGATTTGAATTTGTTTATATTCTTTTAATTGTAAATTTCTAATACCAGTAGATCTTCTTTGCATTGTTTCTGTTATTCCAGAAATATATTGAAAATATAAAAACCTATGTAAAAAATTAAAATTTAATTCTTTCTCATTTCTGATTCTAATTGTAGATGTAAAATTACTAAAAGAATATTCTCCGTCTTTTTTATTAAAAACAATAATTCTGCCAACCGGCTGTTTTGGTCCTCCTCCTGATTTTTCTAAAATTAAATCTCCAAATTTTAATTTTCTTTTTTCGTATTGCTTAACTTCTACTGGTAAATTTGCAATATCAGAATCATCCAAAAAACCATCTTTTGTAAAGTTTGTATTTCTAATCACATTAACATTAATATATGGTGGTTTTTTACCTTTCCATAATCCATTAAAAATATCACAAACCTCACCAAGTTTTTTTGTTTGCCAGTTAGTTTTCATATTTATTTTTTTGATATTTTTTTAGGATTTTTATCCCACATCCATTCCATATCAATATTCAATAGTCTAACTTTTTCCCCAAGATACAAATTTCGTAATACCTTTTCTAATTCTCGCTTTAAGTCTTTATCTTGTTCAAAAATAGTAACTGAATTTTCAATTTTTTTACATAAACTATTATAAAATTTTTCTAACTTCCCAAAAAATAAATCAATTTTTTCAAATGCGGGCAGTTGTTTATCAGTTGGTTGTTTTTTGTCAAAATGAGCAATGCTTTTGTCACGCAACTTTTTAATCTTATCTAAAATATATTTATTTTCTTTTTTCTCAATAAATTTTTTGTAAGCCTTTTTGTCTATATCTCTTAATGTAAGAGCGCCATTATTTTTATCAAAACCGTGTAAAATTTTTATTATAAAAACATCTACCGCATTATGTTCAATAAGTTTAAATATATTATGCTGTTTTTGTACCCAAAAATATTTATCAAACAACTGCTTTCCAACAATACTTTCAGCTCTACTTTGGTACAACGATTTAAATAATGTGTACGACAACTTGGCATCAATAATACTTAATCTAAAATGGTCTATCGCTTCTTTTTGGTGTTTTTTATTATCTTTATTTGTCGTCATACTTTTAAATCATTTTCTTAATTTTATCCAAAATCTCCTTGCCCTCCCTATCCAATTTTCCCATCTCCGCTAAAATCTCTCTTGGCTCTCGCAAAATCACTTCCTCTTCAAAATCAGTAAAACCAAACCAATCATTTTGTCTTTGTCTTTCGGCTTACTTTCAGCGATTAAGAGCGTTAAGGCGGTCAATGCTTCCGGCGACAGACTGGCGCGCAAAAGTCCAGCTTTTCGCAAAAACCACACAAATGCAAAAGCTCCACTTCGCTTGTTGCCGTCCACAAATGGATGATTTTTAACCATAAAATACAAAAGATGCGCTGATTTTTCTTCCGCACTTGGATAAACATTTTTGCCAAAAACAGATTGAGACACATTGCCGACAATTCCTTCTGTCACTTTTCTACTTCGTTCTTGTCCAAAAATTTCCGTTGCTTGTTTTTTGCCAATCAACTCTTTTTTAAATTCAGCAAGGGCTTGTGATAATTCATCAGCAGTAAAAAGTGTCTTCTTTTTACTCGTTCCCATTTTCGGAAAAGTATCTTTATCATACGCCTCCAGAGAAAGCCAAGTTCCGGCAAAAGCGTTGATAAGTTCCAAAATATCTTCTGTTTTTACCTTGTTCCCGCTCGGCAAAAGCGCTTTCACATCAGCTACCGCTTGCGTAAATTTTTCATAATTTTGCCCTATGCGTTTTTTATTGATAGTGTAACCATCAAGCAAATGTTGTTTAAGAGTTTTTGTCGCCCACTTGCGGAATTCAATCGCTCTGGCAGAATTTGTTCTATATCCAACCGCCAAAAGAATATCTAATGAATAAAATTTCACCGGTTTATCAGAATTTGCAATGTGCATTTTTTGCACATTGCTTTTTTCGTTCACCTCCTTATCTTTTAGAATTTTATTGATATGCTTGGTGACAACCGTTCTGTCTATATTAAAAACTTCCGCAATTTGCTTTTGCGTTCCCCAAACTGTCTCACGCTCAAAATCTCCACGAAATTCAATCGCTCCGTTTTTTGCTTGGTAGATGACTAATTGTTTTTGTTGCCTTTGTTTCATATTTTTATATATACATCGTGTTGTCAAATAATTTTTAAATAAAATTCTTAATATTCCCTAAAATCTCTTTACTCTCCTTATCCAATTTTCCCATCTCCCTCAAAATCTCTCTTGGCTCTCGCAAAATCACTTCGTCATTTTTATTCGGATTTTTTACTGATAAATCAAAAGTTTTTTGATCAATGTCTTTTATGTCTATGCTCCACGAATTGTCACTATCGGCTTTAGTTTTTTGTCCCGACTCGGTCGAGGATCCTCGATTATTCTGTAATCGGGACAATTCCACAAACTCCGCTAAGTCATTTTCATTGAGCGGATTGCCTTTGCCAAGGTTGCGGTCAAGATTAAGCTGATAAAACCAAACTTTTTTTGTCGGTTTGCCTTTTTCAAAAAATAAAACAACAGTCTTTACTCCGGCACCGGAAAAAACTCCACCAGGTAAATCTAAAACTGTGTGGAGATTACAATTTTCCAGTAAAAGTTTTCGCAGACTGATTGATGCATTGTCGGTATTTGAAAGAAAAGTATTTTTTATAACAATACCGGCTCTGCCACCTGCTTTAAGGATTTTTATAAAATGCTGTAGGAATAAAAAAGCGGTCTCGCCGGTTTTTATGGGAAAATTTTGTTGAATTTCTCGACCAATGCCCGCGCCAAAAGGTGGATTGGCAACCACAATATCATAGCGATCTTTTTCTTGAATATCGTTTATGTTTTCGGCAAGAGTGTTGGTGTGCCTGATATTCGGCGCTTCAATGCCGTGTAAAATCATATTCATAATGCCGATAATATAAGCAAGGGATTTTATTTCTTTGCCGTAAAAAGTTTTGTTTTGCAAAGTTGCCATTTGAGCAGAAGAAAGTTTGGCTTGATTTTGAGTTAGATAATTATAAGACTCCACTAAAAATCCAGCACTTCCGCAAGCTCCATCATAAATAGTATTGCCAAGTTTTGGCGCTACTACTTTTACAATTGTCTTAATAAGTGGTCGGGGCGTGTAGTATTCACCACCATTTCGTCCAGCATTTCCCATTTTGGCAATTTTAGCTTCATATAGGTGGGAAAGCTCGTGTTTCTCTTCATAAAGGCGAAAATGCATCGTATCCACAACATTCAAAATTTCTCTCAATTTATATCCACTAGAAATTTTATTTTTAAGTTCGGAAAAAATTTCACCAATTTTATATTCAATTGTATTTGGATCTTCTGCTCTAAATTTTTTAAGATACGGAAATAGTTTGTTATTTACAAAATCTTTAAGATCATCGCCGTCAAGCGCTTTGTTGTGGTCTAACTTTCCATCTCCGTTTTTAGGACAAGCCCAAGTATTCCAACGATATTCTGGAGATAAGATGTATTCATATTTTTGACCCGACAAAGTGGCAGACTTCTTTTTGTCTTCTTCCAAATCATCAAGATATTTCAAAAATAAAATCCATGAAGTTTGCTCAACATAATCAAGTTCGGTTCCACAGCCGGAATCGGTATGAAGAATCTTGTCTATATTTTTAAATGATTGTTCAAACATAATTTTATTTAAATAATTCAGCCGTCGGCGCACCGAGGGCTTTAGCTATTTTTTCTACCGTATCCACGGTTGAATTGGGGGTTTTCTTGAGGGTATTCAATTTTGTCATTTTTAAAAAAAATCAATTAGACCCGCTGTATTGTTACTTGTATCCTACTCCATATTATCCCTAAAATCAAAGCTCAAAAAAACAACGGCTCAATGTCGTTGAGCCGGTGGAATCGCGTAAAAACCGGTCGCTTTCGCGATTGGCAAAAGTTAGAATTTCGTTCAGGGTTCGGAGCCAAGTTTGACGACACAAACCCCGAACGAAATCCGAACTTTTTTCAAGGAAAATTCGCAAGCGGATTTTGAATGAATTCCGCCCAGCGTTTCCGCTCGCCTTCCTGCCTTCCCGCCCCTGGTGGAGGCTTCACCCTAAAATTTTTTGGTGGGGCTACAAATTCAAAGGATGGCGGGTGGAGTTAATTTTGGCAATTCTTCAAATATTCCTTTATTCTCCCACGATTTTCGTTTGCTTTTTCATTTTTGGGATACAATTCAATAAAATCAATTCGCTGCTCTTGTTCAAAATAAGAATAAACAATGCGAAGTGAAGATCCTTTTAGGTATTTACAAAACAAGCGGGCTTTTAGAATATGGAAAGTTTCGGTTTGTGTAATAATATTAAAATGTTTGCTATTGCCAAGTGGAATAATGGAAACCACATTGCGAAATTCTTGCAAGTCATCTGACAGCGATTCGTATTTTTTGCCAAGTCGTTTGAGTTCTTTTTGAAATTCCGGCAATTCATTAAAGTTTATCGTCATAGTTTCTCGCGGAGTATCGCTCATCGCGGTAAAAAACGCTCTCGTAAGAAAGTGGCTGGCCGTCCTGCGCGGATTTCCAAGGTATATCCTCATGCGAATAATTTTCTATTTCTGCGGCGTTTTTATCAGAAAGCCGAGCAAGCACATCATCAATATGCTCAATTTCGCGCGCGGAAAGAATATCAAGATTAGGGTGTTTTCGCGGCAGATACTTTTTTTGTAAATACTTAAAATACTGGCTTTTTACGGCTTCAATTTCACCCTGTTCCTGCATTTCTTTCATTATCGCGCCAAGCTCAACGGAAGTGGGGCCATGATGGTTTTTGATATAGGTCGCCCCCATCAAATTTTCCTCAAATTTCTCGTAATAATCAAAGTCAATAAAGTAAAGAAGTTTATGCAAGACTGTTTCTCCGATGTTCGGCTTGCCACCAACTTTATTTAAAACATAAAGCAAAACCTGCTTGAATTTATCAAGATTTTTTTCCGTAATGCGGATCTGCATACCTTTTGATTTTTTCGTAGATTTTTTTTCAAGAGTTACGCTCCGTTTCGGCTCTTTGGCGGCAAGAAAATCTTCCAGCGACATATCAAAAAGCGCCGCAAGCTTTTTGGCTTCGGATACAGTAAGCTCGCGCCCTCCGCTCTCAATTTGCATATAGGTCTGGCGAGACATACTAAGCTCTGACGCAAGATATTCCTGTGTCATCTTTCGCTTAGCGCGTTGTTGTTGTATGAATTTAGCAGACATAATTTTATTTTTTTGATTTGCTTAATTTCTTCTCTAATTTTTCAATCATATCCAACACTAAATTTTTGTAATCCTCGTAAACTTTATAAACTTCTAATTTCAGCATATACGATGTAGAAATTCTTGTCAAGGGTCGTGTAAAGAAAGTTATACACAGCTTTTTGCCCGCTTGCGATTAAAAATAAAGCGTTTCCTCTCGCCTTCCTGCCGGCAAGGCAGGAAGGCGAGAGGAAACGCACCTCATTATTATTCTGGATTTTCTTTGAAAAAAGTCCGGATTTCGTCCACAATACAGAGCAAATAATAAAAACCGGCAATGCCGGTTTTTATTATTTGCTCTGGTGGTAGGACTCGCCTCTCACAAGTAAACTTATTGCGAAACGCTGAATTTTTCAATCACTCACTGCGTTCGCGAGAAAAATTCGCGCCACGGTTCAAGTCCTACCACTTCGCACTCACTTTGTTCGTTGCTCTGGTGGTAGGACTCGAACCTACAACCAACTCCTTAACAGGGAGCTGCTCTGCCATTGAGCTACACCAGAATAAAAAACCTTAAATTGTAAACAATGCTCAGCAACTCCTTAATCCGCCCGAGGCGGATATAAAAGGACCTTTGTATTTTAACATCAATAACCGACAAATTTCAAGTGGTGGTATTCCGGGAAAGGAGCTAATCAAGCGACTCAAGGCGGTCTATCTTATCGTGCTGGCGAATTTTCTCTATTGATTTTGATTCTATCTGCCTGATGCGTTCCCTCGTTACGCCAAATTTCTTTCCCACTTCCTCAAGGGTGTGCTGAATGCCGTCTTCAAGCCCGAATCTCATTGTGAGAATCTTCTGCTCCTTGGGCGACAGGTCGCGCAAAATGTCTCTGATTTGGTTCGCCAAAAATTCCCTCGCCGCCTGTTGCTCCGGGGAAAGCATTTTTTCCTCTTTTATAAAAGCGCTCAAGGTTGAGGCGTCATTGTCGTCTCCGACCGGAAGTTCAAGGGAGATGGTGTCCTGATTTATTTTCTGGATGTGATGTATTTTTTCCACGGGCAGATTCATCTCGGCAGCGATTTCCTCCGGAAGCGGGTCCCTGCCGAGGTCTTGGGAAAGACGCCTTAACACTTGCTTGTATTTTGAAATGGTTTCCACCATATGCACCGGAATCCTGATAGTGCGCGCTTGATCCGCGATGGCGCGGGTTATTGACTGCCTAATCCACCAAGTAGCATAAGTTGAAAACTTGTATCCCTTTCTCCAGTCAAATTTCTTTGCCGCCTTGAATAAACCGAAATTGCCCTCTTGAATAAGGTCCAAAATGGTCAAATCGGGGCTTCTGCCTATGTATTTTTTGGCGATGGAAACGACAAGTCTGAGATTGGCTTTGATTAGCTTGTTCTTCGCCTCCTCGTCGCCCTCCTCAATGCGTTTCGCCAGTTCTCTTTCCTCTTGAGCGTTAATGAGCGGAATCTTCCCTATTTCTTTAAGGTATATCTGGACGGCGTCATAAGACGCTCTGTCCATGGCATAATCTTCCTTATCTTTCTTTTTTGGGGACAAATCAACCTCCAGCAACTCTTTGCCTTCCAAAACATCAACGTCACTCTCTTGGAGCCTGGCGTAAATGTCGTCCAAAAGCAAAACATCCTCCTCAATGTGAGGAAATTCTTTCAGTATTTCCGCGTAAGTGATGAACCCTTTCAGGCGCCCTTTGGAGAGAATGCTTTCTATTTTTTCATTCGCGACATCCGCTTTCGTTTTTTTCTTTTTAGCGGGCGTTTTTTTTGCCTTGATTTCTTTTTTGGGTTTAGTCTTGGCTTTCTCCTTGGGTTTGGCTTGGGTCTTCGGCTTGCTCTTGGCTTTCGCTTCGGCTTTTGGTTTCCGCTTCACCTGGGTCTTGGATTCTTTCTTGGTCTTCGGTTTCTTTTCCAGAGACTTCTTCACGCTTTTCTCTTTTGTCGTTTTTTGTTTTGTCATTTTGTTTAAGTTCGTTTAACTCTTTTGTTAATTTATAAAATTTATCAAGCTGTTTTTTGATTTTGTCGTCTTCGGCGTCGGAGCGCTCAAGCTTGCGGACTTCCTCGGTGATTTCTTCCAGGCGTCTTTTGATATCTTCCCGCTCAAAATCCAAAGCCAAATCAATCAGTTCTTTTTTTAAATCTTTTGCCTCATTATAAAACGATTCGGCTTCAAAAACAAGGTCCTCCCGGTCATCTTCTGGAATTAAGTTGAATTTTTCGCTAATCTCGGATATTTTTTCTTTCAGCGATTGGTCATTCGTGTCTTTTTTCCAAACCAAAAAACCAAGCAAACGATCCCTGACCAAACTGAAATGTGTCATTTTTCCGACATTGTTTTGGATATTCGGCTTTTCCGACGGATCCCTCTTCGGAGCGGTCAGCTTTATTTTTTTCAATTCTTCCCAAATGGGCTCTTCTCCGATGGAAAGTTTTTTCGCCGTCTTTTTAACCCATTCCGCCTTCTCAATATCGCTTGATAAGGCGGCGATATAGGGCAAAACGATTTTCTCAATCTCTTTTCTGTCGTTCAAAATATCAAGATAAAAATCTATTATGTGCTTTGCTCCGTCAACCGCCTTTCTCCATACCTCCGGGTCTTCCTTGACGGTGTCCGCCGGGTCTTTGCCGGAGGGAATTTCCGCCACTTTGACTTCAAGCCCTTCCGCCAAGGCTATGTCAATGCCTCGCTTTGACGCCTGAAATCCGGCGTCATCTTTGTCAAACGCCATCACCAGACTATCGCAAAGTCTTTTTATCATTTTTAAATGGTCGCTCGTCAACGCGGTTCCGGAAACGGCCGCCGTGTTCACAAAACCCGCTTGATGCGACATTATGACATCCATCTGCCCTTCCACCAGAATGCAGTATCCTTTTTTTCTTATTTCAGTCTTCGCCTTGTCAAATCCGTAGAGAACTTTTGATTTGTCGTAGAGGAGCGTCTGGGGCGTGTTGATATACTTGGCAACTTCGTTTCCGCTGTCAGCTTTCAGCTCTTGGCTTTCAGCTGATTTAAATATTCTACCGCTAAATCCGACAATCTGCCCAGAGGAATTGTTCAACGGGAACATTATCCGAGAACGAAATCTGTCGTAATAAGCTGATGACTGATAGCTGTCGGCTGACGACTTTTTAATGACAAGCCCCGCTTTTTCCATTTCTTCCCCGGAAAATCCTTTTTTCTTTAAAAAATCATAAAGATTTCTCCAGCCGTCGGGGGCAAAGCCGACACCGAACGCCTTCGCGGTTTCTCCCTTCATACCTCTCTCTTTCAAGTAATTGATAACCGCTGCGTTCTCCTTCAGGCGCACCTCGTAAAACTTTTTCGCTTCATCAAGAAGCCGAAGCAATGAAACGCGTTCGCTCTTCTGTTTTAGGTCCACGGGGGTCAATTCAACGCCCGCTCGACGCGCCAAAACCCGCAATGCTCCGGGAAAATCAACTCCTTCAATTTCCATCACGAAAGAAAATATGTCGCCACCGCGGTTGCAACCGAAACAATGCCATGACTCTCTGGACGGGGAAACAAAAAAAGAAGGGGTTTTTTCATTGTGAAAAGGACAAGGAGCCTTGAAATTAACGCCCGCTCTCTGGAGTTTGAGGTAACTTTCCACGACTTCCGCTATTCCGAGCCGAGATTTTATTTGTTCCACATGAGAAGACATAAAGGGATTATAACATTTTTACTCGCCTGACGCTCTCTCCGGTAATTCGCGCGCCATCGCTGAGAAATCCTCAGGAAAGGTGTTTAGAGATATTGGGTCATTTCCGGATTAGCTTGCAGAACTTGAACCAATTCTTTAATATTCTGCGCCCTCTCCTTGCTGCACAGCATTATCACATCTTCGCTGACTACGACAAGCATATCATTGATTCCAACCGTGGATATCAATTGACTGCTTTGCGAAAAAATCAAATTATTGTTGCTGTCAACTTCAATGTATTTGGCGTTTTTAACGATGTTTTTTTCACCGTTATTCAATATGTCATAAACGGCTTTCCAATTCCCCACATCAGTCCAACCCAAATCCACCTGAATCAGATACAGTTCCTTCGTCCTTTCCAAAATTGCGTAATCTATTGAGGTTTGTTCAAATGAATCAAAACTTTTTTTTGTTATTTCGTCCTCTTCCTCGGTGCCCAACGAATTGTGAATTTCCATTAATCCTTTATACATTTCTGGCATATGCTCCTTATAAAGATTCAGCATATAATCAACGCGAAAAAATAACATTCCCGGATTCCAGAGATATTCCGGTTTAAGCATATAAGATTTTGCGGTATCTAAATCCGGCTTTTCTTTAAAAGATTTCACATTGAATATTTCTTGTCCCAGACAAGTTTCTTTAATATTTCCGACTTGAATATATCCATATCCTGTTTCTGGATAAGACGGTTTTACACCTGCCATAAAAATGCTCTCTTGGTGAGATTCAAGAAATTTTTCCGCCGTCCTGAATAGCTTGGCGTATTCTTTTTGGTTTTTAATGAAGTGGTCAGACCAGATATTGGTCATAATGGCGTTTTTGTTTTTCTTTAATACTTTAACGCAAGCGTAGCCAATGGCGGCGGCCGTATCTTTCTTATCCGGCTCCAATATCATATTCTCGCAATCTATCTGATGAGAAATACTTGTTTTCAAATTGATGTTTGTGGAAATATAAATATTATCTTTACCGACTATTCCAACAACTCTGTTGTAGGTTTTCTGCAACAATGTTTCATCGTCCAGAAAGGGCTTCATTTGCTTCGGAGAATTTTTGCGAGATAGTGGCCAAAGGCGTGTCCCCGAGCCTCCGGCAAAAATGACTGAGTGTATATTCATATGAATATACTATAATAATTTTATACTTAGAACAATCTCATCGGAAATTCAATGCTCGCTTTTTTAAATTAGAAAGGATAAAAAACATCAAGGCTTGCCGTTTCGGCAAGCCTTGATGTATCCGATACAGGTCAATTCCCTTTCATTATTCTTCGTTTTGCTCTTCTTCTCCTTTCCCTTTTTCTTCTTCACCGTTAAACTCTTCTTCTTCATTTCCCCCAGCGTATTCTTTTCTGAATCCTGTTCCGGCGGGAATGAGGCGTCCGATTATGACGTTCTCTTTCAGCCCTATCAAGTGGTCCTCCGCCCCTTCAATGGCGGCCTTCACGAGCACCTTCACGGTGTTTTGGAAGGAAGCCGCGGAAAGGAAGCTCGGACTAGTGATGGCAACTTCTTTGATTCCCAAAATGAGCGGTTTTACCTTCGCTTCTTCCTCTCCTTCTTTCGCTATCTTTTTGTTTTCCAAATCCACTTCGTATCGGGAAGCGACAACACCTTGATTAAATTTGGTGTCTCCAGTTTCTTTTATTCGGACTCTGGAGAACATCTGTCTGATTATGACCTCTATGTGTTTGTCGTTAATGGACGCTCCCTGCAGAGAGTAAACCTTTCCAATCTCGTTCAGTATGTAGTTTTGTGTCGGTTCGCTTCCGGCAATGTCAAAAAGACGTTTGATGTCAAAAGAGCCGTCCGTCAGAGGACCTCCTTTTTTAACTTTGTCGCCCGTTTTGACGATTAAATATCTTCCGAAGGGTATTTTGTATTTTTTTGTTTCTTTTTTGCCCTTGGATCCTTCCTTGTTCGCCAGAACAACGGCACTTCTTTCCTTGTCGTTGTCGGTGGTTTCCAGAACAATTCCGTCAATTTCACTCAAGACGGCCGGGTTGCGGGGCGATGTCAATTCAAATATTTCCTCAACCCTGGGAAGACCCATTGTGATGTCGCCGGCGGCGGCAACACCACCACTGTGGAATGTTCTCATTGTGAGCTGCGTTCCAGGTTCTCCAATCGCCTGAGCGGCGACGACACCAACCGCCTCTCCGATTTTAATCGGCAGTCCAGAGCCAAGATCGTAACCGTAACATTTTTGGCAAACACCCCGCAATGATTTGCAGGAAATCGGCGAAAAAATGAAAATCTCCTCAACGCCCGATTCATCTATTTTTTGGGCGTCTTCTTCGTTCAACAAGCGGCCCTTCTTGAATTCTCCCACGTCAGCGGAAAGTGTTCTTCCTTTGAGCCTGGGGGCGAAACTGTTTCCATAGCTTTCAACATCCTTTCTTAAGATGCGTATTCCTTTTTTCTCTCCGCAGTCCGCCTCTCTCACGATGACAACCTGCCCGACATCAACGAGCCTTCTGGTCAAATATCCGGCTTTGGAAGTTTTGAGCGCTGTGTCAGCCGCTCCTTTTCGGGCGCCGTGAGTGGTAATAAAGTATTCCAAGACACTGAGCCCTTCTTTATAACTTGAGAGAACCGGAAAATCAATCGTTCTTCCGGCCGGGTTGACAACCAATCCCTTCATCGCCGACATCTGTCCAACTTGAGTCCAACTTCCGCGCGCTTTCGGAACAACCATCATACTGACGGGGCTTTCCTCGTCCAGCGCCGCGGGCGCCAGCGCCTTAACTTCGCTTTCCGCGCTACTCCATGTTTCTATCACCTTGGTGTATCTTTCAGAATCAGTAAGCAAGCCTTCCTCATATTGATTTTGAACTTCTTTCACCACTCGCTCCGCCTCGGCGACAATTTTCGGTTTTTCTTTCGGAACCCTAATGTCATCCATTCCCCAGCTTATGCCGGACTTTGTTGCATATTCAAATCCGAATTTTTTAATCTTGTCTAAAATGTCGGGAGTGGCGTCAACGCCGTATTTTTCAATAATAGAGGAAACCAGATTCGCCAATTTTCTGTTGTTCAATTCTTCATTGATAAAAGAAAAGTCGCGGGGCAGAACACTGTTGAATAAAAGGCGTCCGACAGTCGTTTCAAAAAGTGATCCATTGAAGATTTTGTATTTCTCGCTGTCCGTCGCCAAAACCTTGATTATGGCGCGAAAATCAACATGACCGAAGTCATACGCCATTATCGCCTCGTTCGGCGAAGAAAAAATCTTTCCTTCGCCTTTCGATCCGTCCTTTGTCTTCGTCATCCAATAAGAACCCAGAATCATATCTTGCCTTGGATTGACAATCGGGTCTCCGTTACCGGGTCTCAAAAGATTTTTGGAAGCGCACATTATATCCCTTGCCTCTTTTTGGGCTTCATCGCTTAAGGGAACATGAACAGCCATCTGATCTCCGTCAAAGTCGGCATTAAAAGCCTCGCAAACAAGCGGGTGAATTTGAATAGCGTTTCCCTCAATGAGCACCGGTTGGAAAGCTTGAATTCCGAGACGATGCAAGGTCGGAGCGCGATTCAACATAACATATTTTCCTTCAATGACTTCTTCAAGAATTTCCCAAACCTCAGGAACTTTTTCGTCAATAAGCCTCCCCGCTCCGCGAACGTTATAAGCGATTTCCCTTTTGAGAAGTTTTGAAATTATAAAAGGTCTGAAGAGCTCAAGCGCCATATGTTTGGGCAATCCGCACTGGTTCATTTTCAATTCCGGACCGACGACAATCACCGAACGACCCGAGTAATCAACGCGTTTTCCGAGCAGATTCTGTCTGAATCTTCCTTGTTTTCCTTTGAGCATATCAGCCAAAGATTTGAGAGGGCGGCGTTGAGATTGGGAAAAGGCGACATTTTGACCATGCCTTATGGAATTGTCTATGAGAGCGTCCGTCGCTTCCTGCAAAATTCTTTTTTCATTTCTTTGAATCACTTCGGGGGCGTTTATTTCAACAAGCCTTTTGAGGCGATTGTTTCTGTTAATCACCCTTCTGTACAAGTCGTTAAGGTCGGAAGTGGCGTGCCGTCCCCCTTCAAGAGCGACCATCGGACGCAATGCCGGTGGAATTACTGGAATAACCGTCAAAAACATCCACTCCGGACGAACGCCGGATCGCTGCATTGATTTGAGAACATTCAATCTAGCGATGATTTTCCGCGATTGGTCCGCCTTTGCCGTTTCCAACCTTTTTTCCAATTTTTCCCTCTCTTTCGCCAAGTCCATATTTTTGAAAATTTCATAAACGGCCTCCGAGCCTATCCCGGCGTCAAACACCTCACCATATTTCATACTCAAGGCGTAGTATCTCATTTGTCCCAAGACATTATGCAACCGAAGAGAATCCAATTCGTCCTTCGCGTTGTTATAAGCTTTTTTCAACGCCTCAGACTCCGCGTCCGAAGAAACTTTTTTCAATTTTGATTTGTATTCAAGATTGATATTTCTCAAAGCTTCGGTTTTGGCTTCTTCGTTGACACTTGTTATTATATATCCGGAAAAGTAAATAACCTTTTCCAAATCTGCAACTGAAAGCCCTAGCAAAAGCCCCATTCTGGACGGAATGCCCCGTAAAAACCAGATATGAGAAACGGGGACCGCCAGGGCGATATGTCCCATTCTTTCGCGACGAACCACGGAACGAGTTATCTCCACTCCGCATTTTTCACAGATAATTCCCTTATATCTTATACGGCGATATTTTCCGCAATAACATTCGTAATCTTTGTCAGGTCCGAAAATGCGTTCACAAAACAATCCATTTCTTTCGGAACGCTGGGTGCGGTAATTGATTGTTTCTGGTTTTGTCACTTCGCCGTGAGACCAAGACAAAATCCTTTCTGGAGAAGCCAGTTTGATTACTATAGACTCAAAATCAGTAACTTTTTTTTCCATGGTTTTATATTTTATCTTTTAATTCTATGTCCAGAGCCAGACCTTTAAGTTCGCATAAGAGCACATTGAAAGAAGCGGGTAAATTGGGGCTCTTGAATTTTTCACCTTTAATGATGGCGTTGTAAGCCGCCGCCCTTCCCAGAATATCATCAGACTTTATGGTGAGCACTTCCTGAAGGGTGTGCGCCGCTCCGAACCCTTCCAATGCCCACACTTCCATTTCCCCAAACCTTTGACCTCCACCCTGAGCCTTTCCTCCAAGCGGCTGTTGGGTAATAAGGGAATACGGTCCGATTGAACGCATATGAATTTTGTCTTCAACCATATGGTCAAGTTTCATCATATATATTTTTCCGACCGTCACTTGTTGATCAAATTTTTCTCCGTTTCTGCCGTCGTAAAGGTCAACTTTCCCGGATTCGGGCAGACCGGCTTTTTTCAGTTCTTCCTTGATTTCATCCTCTGTCACGCCGGAAAGAACTGGCGTAATCGCCCGATAGCCAAGTTTGTCCGCCGCCCATCCGAGATGGGTTTCCAATATTTGCCCGATGTTCATTCTTGACGCGACGCCCATCGGATTCAAGATAATGTCAACCGGCGTGCCGTCCTTGAGATGTGGCATATCTTCAACAGGCAATATTCTTGAAATGACGCCTTTGTTTCCGTGCCGTCCCGCCATTTTGTCTCCAACGGATATTGTCCTCACTTGAGCGACTTCAACGAAAATTTTCTTTATTATCCCCGGCTCCAATTTGTCTCCCCTTTCGCGAGAAAAAACTTTCACTCCGACAACTCTTCCTCTTTTGCCATGTTCCATCCTCAAGGAAGTGTCCTTTACATCCCTCGCCTTTTCTCCAAAAATAGACCTGAGCAGACGCTCTTCGGGGGTGAGATCAGCCTCTCCTTTAGGAGAAATTTTTCCCACGAGAATATCGCCGTATCTCACTTCGGCTCCTATTCTCACAATCCCGTCTTCATCAAGATTTTTCAGTTTTTCCTCGCCGACATTCGGAATATCGTAGGTATTAATTTCGGGACCCAACTTTGTGTCACGGACATTGACGGAAAATTCCTCAATGTGAACCGAGGAAAAGAAATTTCTTTTGACAAGATTTTCGGAAAGAATGATGGCATCCTCAAAGTTTGCCCCGCCCCATGAAAGAAAGGCGACAAAAACATTTTGTCCCAAGGCCAATTGACCGTCTTCGCTACAAAAATTATCAGCCAAAACATCTCCTTTTTTGACTTTATCATTCACATTCACGGACGGACGCTGATGGATGGCGGTAAAAGCGTTGGAACGCATAAAATTTAAAAGTTTGTAAACCCTTTTGTTGTCCCCTTTTTCTTTCACCGTAATATGCGAAGCGTCAACGCTTTCCACAACTCCATCGTTCTCACACATAAGTAATCTCCCCGAATCGCGCGCGGCTCTTTCTTCCATTCCTGTTGCCACCAAAGGCGCCTGCGGAAGAAGGCAAGGAACGGATTGTTTTTGCATATTTGAACCCATCAGAGCTCTTGTGGCATCGTTATGTTCAAGAAAAGGAATAAGACTTGTCGCGACACTGAAAGCCTGATTCGTGCTTAAGTCAATGAAATCAACTTCTTTTTTAGCGATAAGACCCGGAGAAGACTTGACTCTCGCCTCAACTTCTTCATCAAGAATCTCGCCGGTTTTGGTATCATAATTTATTCCCGCGTGAGCTATGTTGTAATTTGATTCGTCAAGAGCATTCAAGAAAACTATTTCGTTCGTTATTATTCCTTTAACTACTTTTCGGTAAGGCGTTTCCAGTATCCCATATTCGTTCAACCGGGCATAAGCCGCCAAATGAATAACGAGCCCGACATTCGGACCTTCCGGCGTTTCAATGGGGCAAATTCTACCGTAATGAGAAGAATGGACATCGCGAACCTCAAAACCGGCTCTTTCTCTGGTTAGCCCTCCAGGACCGAGCGCCGAGAGCCTTCTCAAATGCTCCAATTCGTCAAGCGTATTTTTTTGACTCATAAATTGAGACATCTGGTTCGTAGCGAAAAATTCTTTCAGGATTGCCATAAAGGGTCTGTTGTTGATAAGTTGGGCGGGAGCAACAAGGTCCGGATCAATGGTGGACATTCTGTCTTGGGTGTTTTTTCTCATTCTCGCCATTCCAACTCTCAAGCGATGAAGAATAAGCTCGCCCACTCCGCGAACTCGCCTGATTCCGAGATGGTCAATGTCGTCAGGTTTGGCATTCGGAGTATTGTTTAACTCAATAACTTTGGAAACGATGGCGACAAGGTCGCTGAGAGTTATGACTCTCGGGGCCGACTTGATGTCGTCCAAAGGGAGTCCGAGTCTGTGATTGATTCTGTATCTTCCAACTCGCGATAAATCGTAGCGCGTGGGGTCAAAAAGCATATCCAAATAACTTTTGGCGCTTTCATAATTCGGCGGTTCACCGGGGCGAAGACGCGCGTAAAGTTCTACGTAAGCCTCCTCGGTTGTCTTTGCCGAGTCTTTTTCCAGTGTGTTTTTGATATAGCAAATTTTTCCGTTATCAACTTTACTGAAGGCTTCCTCAATCTCTCGCGGCGATTCGGCTCCAAAAATACGGAGGAGCGCCGTTACCGGTATTTTCCTCTGTCGGTCAATACGAACGTAAATCACACCGTCTGAATCCGTTTCAACTTCTATCCAAACACCTCTGCTCGGAACCACTTTCGCTCCGAAGTATCTTTTTCCTTTGACATCATTGGCGGTCATATAAACTCCGAAAGAACGAGCGAGTTGAGGAACGACTACACGTTCAACGCCATTGATGATAAAAGTTCCGCGACTGGTCATATATGGCGTATCCGCCAAAAATATTTCCTGTTCTTTTTCCTGTCCCGTTTCCTTTGTGGTAAGCTTCGCCACCACCTTAATGGGGGCGCTGTAAGTGAGATTGTTCATCTTGCAATGATATTCGTCGTGTTTCGGCTTTCCAACGGAAAAATCCAAGAATTCAAGAACGAATTCTTTTCCCGCATAATCATTGATTGGAGAAAACTCCTCAAATAATTCTTTCAATCCGTCCGTTATGAGCCAATTGAAAGAGTCAAGCTGGGTTTTCACCAAATTGGGCATATCAACGACCGATTTTTTGTGGGCTGAAAAGTATTTTTTTTCCATACGCAAATAATACCCTTTGCGCTAATCAAGGGTATTTAAAAAATGATAAATTATTTATAAGAGTCCGATGTCACAAAATAAATCTCTACGAGGTCTTTATAATAGCTTCAAAACATCCGCAACTCAATCTTTAAGTGTTAGTGACCATTATACACACCCTCAAAATCCTGTCAAGCTGTTGTACTAATCCATAACAGATTAGACTTTTGGGGAATGAAAAATCGGGACACTGGGACAGTTTTGATTTGGGCAAAAAAGGAACTTATTGAGACCCAACAACTTTAACTTTTAAAACATTTGACCTGTAAATATGACCATTATAGTAAAGCTCATAGTATATCCGAATCGTTCTTGGCTTATTGAATATACAATGAGTAAGAGTAGAAGTGCCTGTGTGTCCGTATGAACAAAAATCGCTGTATTTAATTGCGGGATCAGAGCGAAAAGCCATCCTCTTTAAGGATTTTGGAGTTTTTACTTTAATGACTATTTGCTCTCCCGCGCTTATTGTTACTTTACCGTTTTCTGCTTGAGGAATTGAGCTTATTTTTATATAAGGAGTGACTAAGTTTATTTTTTCTTTGTTCGCAGGTTTGTTTGAATGTTTCTTTGTAAAATAAACTGGCACGATAACAGATATTATAAAAAACACCAAAAGACCAAAAGAAGTAATTGCCAAAAACGCTTCCTTCGTTTTTAGGCCATATAATTTTTTAACACCAATAACGAGAATTCCCAAAAACCACAATCTTAACATTAAAAACCCTATTACTATTGCCAAAACAATGGCAATAGTAATAGAACTCGGATTTGGCAGGGTGTCTAAATAAGATTCAAAAGTAACAATTCCGGCGCTAATTGGTTCCAAAATACCCACAACAGCCATAGAAGCGGCAATCTTATAAGCATTTTGGTAACTCCCTTCCCCTCCAAAAAAACCTGGAGGATAGGTGGATTATCAATGATCCGGCAAGAACACCAACGATACCGACAATAAATATCTCCGCGAGTATAATAAAGGCTAAAGCCAAATATGATAAATTGCCCAAACCTAAAGCGGAAATATTTATAATCTGACTGAAATTAGAAATAAACCGCATCTTTAAGTCACCTGGTAAAACAACCAAGAAAAAAAGAAACAGGATTGATATAAAAAATAAAGTAGCAAAAAGAAACTTCGTTGATTCTTTATATCCTTCTTCTTTTTGAATATCACTAAAGAACCTTTCCGGAAAAAATATCAGCTTTTTAACTTTTAGAAAATAATTTAATAAAATTTTCATTGCATTGATTCAATTATTTTGTACAGTTAACCTTATGTGGCGACACTGCGGGTAAAGAAGCTTTCGGGTAACGCATCAAAAAAGCAGGGGGAGCACCCCTCCCGAAAAAAGAATGGCTGCCGCCAACAAAAATTTTAAAGATTGGGTCAATAACGACCTCCCGTGAAATATATTTATCAAAGAATAAATCAGTAACAAAGAAATTGTCAGCCCAAAATAGAAAAAGGAGAGAACAAGAGAAATATTTGATGCGATTAAGCCAACTGCGTTAATCATAAAGAAAATTCCGAAACTGTAGGTGAGATATCCGAACAAATCCCAAAGCTTCGTTTCTTTCCAATAGCCCAACTTGGAATATGCCAGGGATGAAACAAAGATAAAAGGAATGGAAAGAACCATTTGCACAATTACCATAAAATTAAACTTTTCAGGTTCTAAAAAAATGACCGCCAACATAACAAACAAACTTGCCAGAATAACTCCGTTGATTGCCACTCTGGCGGCCGCTTTTTCAGGGTTTAATTTAAATATTTTCGGTTCTTCTTCCATATTTTTTTCACTTGGAGACTCAGCTTCCAAACGGCTTAATTCTATTATACAAAATCAGTGGAAATCAGGCAAAGGTCTTCTCAATAAAAACGCTTCTTTATTTGGCGCGCTTTGCGCGCCATTCCTCTATTTTTTTATGGTGTCCGGACATCAGCGCCTTGGGAACGCGATACTTTTTTCCTTTATGCTCAAAGGTCTCCGGCCGGGTGTAAACAGGTATTCCAATTCCTCTTTCATCTTCAAGCGATTCCGCCTTGCCGAGCACCCCAGGAATGTTCCGGGAAACGGCGTCAACGACAATCGCGGCGGGTAATTCCCCGCCGGTAAGGACATAGGGGCCGACGGAGATTTCTTTCGCCTTCAAAATTTTTTTTACCCGCTCGTCGATTCCCTCATAGCGGCCGCATATCAAAATAATATTCTTGTATTTTTTTGCCCAATCTCTCGCCATTTTTTGCGTAAATTGTTTTCCCGCCGGAGACAAAATGAACGCCTCCTTGTCTTTGGCTCTTATCCGAGAAACAGTCTTCACGATCGGCTCAACTTTCATCACCATTCCCGGTCCGCCGCCGAATGGCTTGTCGTCCGTCGTCCTGTGTTTGTCTTTCGCGTAATCGCGCGGATTGAGCAACTTCACTTTTATCAATTTCTTTTCCCGCGCGCGCTTCAATATGGAACTGCCAAAATAACCCTCCAAGGCTTCCGGGAAAATTGTAATAATGTGAAAATTTGTCATTTTATTTAGCTTGTCGGTTTTATAAATCTTGCGCCACGCTGGCAAAAGAAAAACCGCCCTATCATTGTAGCGCGGTTTTTCAGTTTTTGAAACTAGATGTTCAAATCTTCCATCGCTTCGTCAATGCTTTTTGAAGTCGCTTCGGGAGCGGGAGCTCTTTCCCCTCCTTCCGGCTCTTCAATTTTAAGATTGACGCGAGCGTTGTTTTTCATTCCGACAACCCTTAAAAGGGTTCTGATTGCTTTGGCAGTGTTTCCGCTTCGTCCGATGATTTTACCCATATCCTCGCGGGAAACTTTGAGAGTCATTAAAACCCCCAACTCGTCAACTTTCCTGTCAACCTCAACTTCCTCAGGCTTGTCAACCAAAGCCTTAACAACATACTCAAGAAAATCTTTATCTATGTCAGCCATTTTTTAATAAGTTTAATTATCCTATAATTCTTAACGCAGCAGTTCGACCACTCTGTTCTGCTGTCTTTCTATTCGATATGTCATAATGCGTATATTCAAAAACATCAATGTAATTATTCTTTTGATT
Source organism: uncultured Candidatus Saccharibacteria bacterium (assembly GCA_964456855.1). Lineage (GTDB taxonomy): Bacteria > Patescibacteriota > Minisyncoccia > UBA9983 > UBA9983 > SZUA-82. Next base: position 26,439 of record CAYWCU010000009.1, read on the forward strand.
CTTCGCTGCTTGATTCTTCTTGTTTTTCTTCCTTTTTAACTTCTTCTTCTTTGCCTGTGGGAGATTTGTCCTCTTGTGTTTCTTCCTTGGGCTCAGATTTCTCCTCTTCTTTTTCCTCCCCTTCGTCCATAACTGGTTCTTCCTCTTTTGGCTCCTCTTTTTGGTCTTCGGTTGCCTCAACCGTGGCTTCCTCTTCTTTCGGCACTTCCTCCTTTTTCTCGTCAGCCGGTTTCTCTTCTTCTTTTGGCTCCTCAACCTCTTCTTTGATTTCCTCCGCCTTCGGCTCTTCCGCGACCGGGGCCGGAGCCACCGATTCCTCTTTCTTCTCTTCAGCCGGTTTCGCCTCGGCTTCCTTTTTCTCTCTCTCTTTTCTTATTTTGTCATTATGCAAGACATTCTTCTTTTTTCCTTTTATTATCCCCGCGCTTACCAAAAGGTTGTTCACAGTGTCGGAAAGTTGAGCGCCTTTCGCCATCCATTCTTTAATTTTATCTCCTTTCAAAGCAGGTTCTCCTTTTTGGGCATTGTAATTTCCCAAAACTTCCAAAAATCCTCCGCTCTGCGGACCCTTCCTTGAATCAGTCAAAACAACCCGAAAACTCGGATCGTGCTTTTTCCCAACTCTTTGTAATCTTATCTTTAACATATTGTTACGGATATACTAGCAAAATTAAATCCGGCAGTCAAACTGGCGGAGCCCATTTTTCAATCCAGCGCTTTTTCAAGAATCAATTCGTGATTTTCAAAACCCGCTTTCCTGTAAAATTCAATCGCCCTCTCGTTAGACGCCGAAGCGTTTACCCTCAACCTAAAGACCTTTTTTTCTCGGCACCATTTTTCAAATTCTTCCACCAGCCGTTTCCCCACTCCCTTGCTTCTGTATTCATCTTCAACCCAGATGCTTCCCAGTTCGCAAATATACTTTATATTTCTGTAACTTTCCGCCCGCCCTACTCCACCCGCGACATAAGCGATTATTTTTCCCCCATCTTCCGCGACCAAAACTATGGAGGAATCTCCTGAAATACATCCTTGGAGGCTGTTTTTTCCTTCCTCTGTCGCATAAAAACCCGGATTAACGGTTGAATCAAAATTTCTATTTTCATTAACGCAAAGTTTTCTGATAAGCTCTTGAACAATCTCTAAATCTTCCGACTTCGCTTTTCTTATTTTGTATTCCATATTTGTTTTGTTTGATTAAAATTGTTTAATATTTATAATGAAGCAATTGTAATTCCGGAGAAGAAATTATCCCTTAAACTTTTCCGCTTCCGTGAATTTTATGGAAAGAAGTTTTGAGATGCTGTCCGAACCCATCGTTACGCCATACAAAACTCCCGCTTGCTTCATCGTTTCGCGATTATGGGTGATAACGATAAGTTGGGCGCGCTCGCTCAAGTTTTGAAGCATACTTCCATATCTCAATGAATTTGCCTCGTCCAAAGCGGCATCCGTTTCGTCCAGAATAAGAAACGGGGGCGGATTAACTTGCGACATCGCGAAGAGCAGAGCGATTGATGTCAATGCCCTTTCCCCTCCGGACAGCATGTCCAGAGAAGCTATGCGTTTTTTGGGCAGATTCACAGAAACCTCAACTCCCTCACTCCCGTTTTCCTCAGTTTCATCTTCCTCGCCGATTACGGCAACCGACAAATCATCGTCCTCCTTTTTTGGACGATGACGCTGAGAAACAATTTTTAATTCGGCGTCTCCGCCACCGAACATTGAAATGAAAAACTTTTTGAATTCCTTGTTTATCTTATCAATCCCCTCCTTGAAATCAGAGTTGATTTTCCCTTCCAGCTCCTTCAATAAATCAACGAGCGACTCCCGGGCTTTTTTCAAATCTTCCAGTTCTTTCCCAAAAAATTCATCTCTCTGTCTTGTTTCCTCATATTCTTTCAACGCCTCGTCGCCGATGCTTCCCGAGTCTTCCAATTTTATTTTCAAACGCTCAATCTGCCTGCGCGTATCATCCCTTTCCTTGAGCCCATATGGGCTTTGAACGGGCTCTTCAGAATCAGACAGAGGAAGTAATTCGCCGACAAAATCAAACGCCTCTCGTTTTTCAAACTCAAATTCTTCCCTCTGCATTTTGGTGTTTTCTTCCCTGACATTCAAACCGGATAAAACGCCGTTCAACTCGCTCAGCCTGGATTTCATTTCATATTTTTCCTTCTCCAAGTTCCGAATAGATTCCTCTTGGCGGGCTATTTCCTTTCTCAATTCCGCGGAAGCCTCCAGTAAGGCTCTTTCTTCTTTTTCCGTTTGCCCGATTGATGCCACCAACTCTTCCTTTTTGTTTTTGAGATTATCCAATTCGGAGGAAACAACGGGTTCAGACGAACCCAGTCCGGAAACAAAACTTTTCAGCAATTCTCGTGCTTCTTCAAGCGCTTTTTTCAAACTCTCAAGGCTGTCTCCGCGCGCAAGACCCGTTTCAACAACGCCTTTTAATCTTCCCGCAAATTCTCTGATGTGTCCGATTGGCACCTCTTTAACTCCACTGTCCTTCCGCCGCTCCTCCTCCATTTGAATCATCCCTTCAAAACGCCCGAGTTCTCTTTCAAAAGAATTTCGCTTGGCGCGCGACTGTCTGGTTTCCTCGTCCAGTTTCGCCAGTTTCTCCCTCAAAATTCTCCCTTCTTTCCTTATTTTGTCCGCCTCTCCTTCTCCGCCCTGATTAATGGAGAAGTCTGGCATTTCATTCTTGATTTTTTCCACCTCAGACAAACAGTTTCTCTTCTTCTCCTCCATGTTTTTTTCCTCAAGGTTAAGGCGGATATCCTCAGCGCGAAAGTATGTTTGATAAAGCCGTTTTAAATCTTCTCTCAACTGCAAAGATTCGCGCGCCTTTTCAACCTGCTTTTGCAAAAAACGAAGGTGGGGCTGAATCTCTCTCTGCAAAGCTTCCACCTGCAAAATGTTGTCTTCCGTTTTGGCAAGTTTCCGCTCAGATTCCATTTTCTTTAATTGATATATTTTAAGACCCAAGGCGTCTTCTATCATCTGCCTCCTCTCTTTCGGAGAAGCACTCAAAATTCTGTCCGCCTCTCCTTGGCTGATTATATGATGACTGGAAGCGCCCAATCCGATATTGCCCAAAATCTCAATGACATCTTTAAGCCGCACTTGGGAATTGTTTACAAAATATTCGTTGACGCCGTCGCGATAAACTTTTCTCGTTATTTTCACTTCATCAAAGTCAACCGGCAGAATCTTGTCGCGATTGTCAAAAACCAAAGAAACAAGAGCCTTCCCCAGACGGGGGGCGTTTTGCGAACCGTTGAAAATAAGGTCCTCACCTTTTTTCCCGCGCAGGCTTTTCATTGATTGCTCGCCCAGCACCCAACGCATGGCTTCCGCCACATTTGATTTTCCGGAACCGTTCGGTCCGACAATCGCCGAAATGGCGGCGGGAAATTCCAACTTCGCCGTTTTGGCGAACGACTTGAATCCCGACAATTCCAATCTTTTAAGACGCATGATTGTCTTTAATTTTATCCTTTAAGGTTATCATCGTCCAGTGGTAGAAGTTAATTGCTTTAAAAATAAAACGCTACGAACCCTGTTTAAGTCCTGACGGAACGGTTTTCTGCTTTTTATTTTCCCCATCCTTTCACTTCCAGGGCGGCGCGGGCGGCCGACTGTTCCGCTTCTTGTTTGGATTGACCTTCTCCTTCCGCCACCAATTCATCGTCAAGATAAACACCGATTACAAAATTTTTGGCGTGATCTGGACCCCATTCCCGCAAAAGTTTATAGGAAGGAGTAATTCCTTTGGCGTCCTGCGCCTTTTCCTGAAAAAAGCTTTTGGCGTCTATCCACAATTTTTTCTCAATTATTTCTTTAAGTTTTGGAAAAAGAAATTTATCAAAAAAGGAAAATATGACATCATAGCCTTGGTCAAGATAAATCGCGCCCACGAGCGCTTCAAAAGTGTTAGCCAAAATATATTGCCTCGCCTTTCCGATATCTTTGGTCTCACCTTTTGACAAAAGGAGACAATCATTCATCTCAAGCTCCTTCGCCGTTTCCGAAAGAATAATCGTGTTCACGAGTGCCGCGCGCAGAGAGGTCATTTCACCTTCCGTTTTTTGGGGGTATTTCTTATACAGATATTCAGTGGATGCCAACTCCAAAACAGCGTCGCCCAAAAATTCCAAACGCTCATTATGCTCAAATCCCTTGGCGGGATTTTCATTTAAATAAGATCTATGCGTAAAAGCGGTTCTGATTAACGCCTTATCTTTAAAATATACATTTATTTTTTTCTCAAAATTTGAAAAATCTTTCATTTGTGTTTTTTATGATTGCTCGGAATACTTCCGGACCAATATCTTTATGGCCTTAATCACAATCGGCTTAATATCGTTATACATCCTGAGGTCAACCATTTCCTCCATCTTAAACCAGTTTGCCCCATCCAATCCGCCCGTCTCTTTGAGCTTGATGTCCTTATCCTCGGTTGAAGCGAGAAAGTAAGTGACAATTTTTTTGATTTTCCCTTTCTCCGGATCCGAGGCGATGTAGTCGTTCGTTTCCAATTCGTCTTCCACTTTTATGTCCAGCCCTATTTCCTCCTTAATTTCCCTCAGTGCCGCCTGCTCGGCTGTTTCTCCTTCTTCTATATGTCCTTTGGAAAGAGTCCAGTAGCCGAAAATATCATGCACGAAGGCGAATAAAATATCCTCTCCGTCCCGGCGGTAAACCACCGCCCCCGCCAATTTCTCTTCAATCATCTTCTCTTCACTTTCCGGACCGCCAATTTCCTTATAAACTGTACCCATTACTCCATTGACGAATTTACCGGATGAATCTCCGCCGAACGCTTTGGCGAGTTCAATGGATTCGTTGATAGCCACTTTTGAGGGGACTTCTTTTTTATCGGCAAAAATCAACTCATAGAGACCGAGTCGCAAGACATTCCTGTCCACGATGCTTATTTGCTGAATGGGCCACTCGGGAGCGGCCTTTTCAATAATTTTGTTGAGCTTTTCTTTGTTTTTTACCACGCCCTCAACCAATTTTTCGCAAAAAGAGTTAGCTTCCATCCCGGGCGCGAATTCATCAATATTCTTCTCCAAAATTTCTTTTATTTTTGCATCGTCATAACCGTTAAAGTCCCACTCAAAGAGGGTTTGAAGCGCTATACTGCGTGATAAATGACGGTTTGCCATTACTTTTTGGACAAATCGGAAAGTTCAAGAGGCTTGTTCTTTGACTCTTTTTTCTCCTTTTCCTTAATTTCTTTTTCTCTTTGTTTCCTCTCTCTTTTGGTTAATTTTTTGAGAACATCAATCAACTCGCGCTCTTTGTAGGTGCCACAACTCACGCAAAGCGTCAACGGCAAAACAGGCTCGTTGCATTTTTTGCACTTCATCATACTCGCGCCCTTGAGGGCGTGATGAGATCTTCTGTTGCGCGTATGCGCTCTTGTGTGCCTCATTCGTACTGACATAATATTTACACTATACACTACTTGACCGTTTTTGCAAATTCTTCAAATAGCTTTTCCTGTGGATTTTGGAGATGCCGTATTTTTTGAGCATTTTATAATGGAGTTTTGTGCCATAACCTTTGTGCTTTTTAAAGCCGTATTTGGAAAATTTCTTGGGCAAGTTCACCATTTTTCGGTCCCTCGCGACCTTGGCTATTATGGAAGCCGCGGAAATTACAGGGATTTTTTCATCGCCCTTGATAATGGTTTTTTGGTTATAATGTTTCGGCGCCCTGAGAGAGCCGTCCAACATCACCATGTCCGGCTTTACTGAAAATTTATTCAAAACTTTCCGCACGCTAAGCGCGATGGCTTTTTGAATTCCAATTTTATCAATCGTTTTATTGTTGACGGAAACATAATGGCATTCAAAATTTTTCCTCAAAATATTATTCCACCCCTCACGCCTCTCCGCGCTCAACTTTTTTGAATCTTTTATCCCCTCCGTCAGCTTGGACTTCCCAGAAACCGCCACGGCGCCAACCGTTACCGGTCCCGCCAACGGTCCCCGCCCAACTTCGTCTATCCCTATAATGATTTTCTTTTTTCTCGGCATCTGATAATTATACATAAAAAAAACCGGAGAAAAATTTCGGCGACCGCCAAAAATGTTGATTTTTATCCGAAAATTTATTATATTACTAATGATTTAACATGGCCCCATCGTCTAACGGCTAGGACGGCACGCTTTCAATGTGTAAATCGGGGTTCGATTCCCCGTGGGGTCAGAAGCAATGTTATTGCTTCTGAGGGCAAATACCTTTAGAAGTATAATGAATGTTGCCCCGGACATAAAGTAATGTCACCATTCTTTGTGAGGGCAAATACCTTTTGAATATGATAAATTTGCCCCGGACATAAAAATAATTAAAAAGCTGCGAGCACTCAGCAAGCAAACTGCTTTGCTTGCGTGGGGAATTACCACAAGGGCACTTCTTGTTTTGTAAACAAAACAATTATGAAATTAATCTTATCATCAGATTTGAGTTTTTTGCTGAAGTACGGCTATGCTTTGACAGGAATATCAAAAGAAGAAATAAATATCGGATATGTGACTACTGCATCAAATGTCACACGCACAAAGTCGTTTTTTGTTGATGTAAAAAATAAAATAAAAGAAAATGGGTATAAGTTTGAAGAAATTGATATTACCGGGAAGACACAAGATGAGATGCTGAATTTTTTTACAGATAAGAATGTAATTCATGTAGAGGGTGGAAACGCCTTCCATCTGCTCAAAATTATACGAGAAGTCGGCTTTGATGATGTCTTAAAAAAACTATTAAATGACGGGAAAGTTTATATCGGCACGAGTGCTGGTTCTTACATAATGTGTCCGACAATTGAGGTGGCAAACTGGAATGAGGACGGCAGGGACCGTTGTGGAATAACTGATTTTACCGCATTAAACTATGTACCATTTATTTTGAAAGCTCATTACACAGACGAGCAAGAGAACAAAGTTAGAGAGAAAAGCCTTACTTCAAAATATCCATTACGAATACTGAGAGACGGACAAGGTATTATTGTTGAGGATGGCAAATACACATTTGTCGGCAACGACAATGAAGTTATTATCAACAAATAAATTTAATATTTATGCCAAAAGAAATATTATGCGAAACATGCGAGGAAATAATAATAAAAATTAAACCTTGCGCGAGTAATACGCCAAAACCCTCTGAACCCAAAAAACCGACCAATAAAAACAATTTGCCATATTTGATATTTCTCCCCTTGTTAGCGTTTATGGTATTTGCTTTGGTCCTCTTTCTTCAATCAATCTCATGCAATACACCAGTGGTACCTTATTCTAAAATAGTTTTTTTAATTATTGCCCTGACTAGTAGTTATATCTACGGGCGCCATGCTTTTGAAATTCATAATGTTAAGACTCTCACAGAAAAGGATAGAGAGAATAAATGGTATATGTTAAACCAGTATTGGTTTAATGGGTTGGGGGCATTTATTGGCTGGGTCTCTTTATACATTTTATTGTTTTACAGGATAAATATAAATGTCCAAGGAGTGGACTTTTCGTCTTTCGCCAAAAACCTCGGTTTGGCTAATTTGGCCCTAACCATTATTTCATATTTGGGAATTACCGGGTATATTCCATTGGCATCTCTCCTCAAAAGATCTGGATTCTAAGAGCAAAGATTGCTAGTGTCGTTATATCTCCGCAGAAAAACATGAGTTTTGAGTCCCAAAAACCATGACCAAATTCAAAAATCTCCCAAGAGTCTTACCTGTGGGGTAATATAGCATTAATTGCTACACATTTCTTCAAATTCAGAGGATCCCCTTTTTGTAAACCATTTCACCATCGGCTTACCCTCTGGGAAATAGATAAACGCGCCTAATTTGTATTTATATTCCCCGTTTTCACAAGTTAACGCCCTTAATTTCGCTTTGTCATATTTACATTCCTTTTTCTTTTTTATTTCAATTGCGACGGTGTTATTCTCGTCTGTTCTGCGAGTGTGTACAATAATATCCGGACGAATAGAGATTATCTCCTTCTCTTTACCTTTTTCTTTTCTGTAGCTTTTCCATGTTTTGCAGGATATACGCTCGCAACCCTCTCTCGCGTTATTGGGGCTGCTAATTGTTTTAATATTTTTTTCCCCATCTCCGTGCTTGTCATATTCACAATCAACATGGTATTCACGAAACAAGTATTCTAAATAAACCGCGATTCTATGGCTTGTTGCCGGCTCATATACATTAAGTTCTAATAACCTACTGTCATTCTCTATAAACAAATTAACGGCGGTTCTGACCTTAGATTTCAATTTTTCTATTTCCATATCTTTATTCCCATATTTATACCTTATAACGAACAAAAGTCAACCGTGCGGTGGTGCACAAGATGAGATACATAGGTAATACCCCTAAGTGGTGGACTAGTACATCCTCTTGATTAAAAAAGCAATAGGGCGTAGGATAAAGCCGAATTGAAGGATGTTGAACTTTTAAAACAAGCTCCGCTGAGTGGGGCAAAAAGGAGGTGTTAAGATGATGGTGTATTCAAATCAAGAACTGCACGAGAAAATTGAGGCGTTGCCGGAGCTCCGGCAACGCTCCGACGAGATTCGGTTCGGAAAGCCTACCTCATCCATTGAAGAGTGGATGAAGGAGCAAAACCAACTGATTGGGATGTTTTCCGAGGCGGTTGGATGTAAAAAATCCACCGGAGCGATGGAACTGGCTGAGAGGATAAGGGACTATATCCTGAACTCACCCATTTCCGAACTCAGGATAGAACTCGTGGAGAAAATGGCCAACGAGTTCCTTAGGAAGAAGAAGTGTTGCTCACCAAGTGGCAGCAACTATGTTTGCTTCTGCGATGAGTGAGACTAACTAAACTGGGTAATTTGCAGGGCAAAGGACGGAACTTGTTCCGTCCTTTTTTAATTTTCCGCGATGGAGGCTCGCAAAAGGGCGGAAAAAATGCTAAAAAATAAGTAATGAATCCCGTTAGAGATCAAAAACTTATGTTTTAGCATTTATGTTATAGAAAATAATAAGAAGAATCGATGGTACACTGGAAGTACGGGCGACTTGCGGAAAAGCCTCAAGCAACATAATACCAAACAAAGCACATGGACAAAAACAGGGTCGCCTTGGACATTGGTGTATTACGAGGCATGTTTAAATAAAGAAGATGCCATGTCAAGAGAAAAATATCTTAAATCAGGAATGGGTAAGCGTTATCTCAAGAATCGTTTGAGGAGTTTCCTATCTCTAACGGGATGAAAACGAATAAAATTAAAATTTTGGCGATTGAAACATCTTGCGATGAAACAAGCGTAAGCGTTCTTGAAGCGAGTGGGGGTTTTGCCTGTCCAAAATTGAAAGTATTGTCCAATGTGATTATTTCCCAAATTAAAATCCACGCCAAATGGGGAGGGGTTGTTCCCAACCTGGCGAAACGGGAACACGCGAAAAATTTGATTCCAATACTGAAAAAATCGCTCAAGCAATCCGGACTCTTTGAGAAGCGGAAACGCGCCACGGCAATCTCGGCCGACAAACTGAAAAGGTTAAGCGCTTTTTTTGAAAGGGAACCGGAATTGCTCGCGCGTTTTTTGGCTTTCATTCCGGGCATCAAAACCCCAAAGATAGACGCTATCGCGGTGACTGTGGGACCTGGACTGGAGCCGGCGCTCTGGGTGGGCGTCAATTTCGCAAAAGCGTTGAATCTGATTTGGGAAAAGCCGGTTGTTCCGGTCAATCATATGGAAGGGCATATCGTCGCAAGCTTGCTTGCGACAAAGCCATCAGCCGTCAGCCATCACCCGTCAGCCATAAAATTTCCAGCGATGGCGCTGTTGGTGAGCGGCGGGCACACGGAATTGGTTTTGATTAAGGATTGGCTGAAATATAAAATTGTCGGACAAACAAGGGACGACGCCGTTGGCGAGGCGTTTGACAAGGTGGCGAGAATACTTGAGCTTCCTTATCCCGGCGGTCCGGAAATTTCAAAACTTGCGGAAGAAAAATTCCCCGCCCCGTTCACTCTCCCCCGTCCCATGATTGATTCAAAGGATTTTGATTTCTCTTTTTCAGGACTGAAAACGGCCGTGCTCTATAAAGTAAAGGAACTTGGATTTGAAAAACTTCACGAGCATCCCAAAATGATATTTAAAAAAGAAACCGCCTACGAGTTCCAGCGCGCCGCGGTTGACGTTCTTGTTTCTAAAACAATCAAAGCCGCGAAAAAATATAAAGTGAAAAGCGTGATTCTCGGCGGCGGAGTTGCCGCCAATAAGGAACTGCGAAAACAAATGGGCTCTCAGCTATCAGCCATCAGCCCTCAGCCGACTTTTTTGCTTCCTGACATAAAATTCACCGGCGACAACGCCGCCATGATTGCCGCCGCCGCCTACTTCCGCGCGCTGAACGGGCAATTTGCCAAAAATCCTTCCCGTCTAAAAGCGGACGGGAATCTGACACTCAAATAAAAAAGGGAGGCGCTATTGGCACCCCCCTGAACAAGCTAAACCTTTTCCAAAACTATTTTTTGCAGCACGCACTTATGGTGCCGCAGACATTTCTGCTTATCAAAAGACAGGTCAGGGCTTGTCCTGTTAAGGGATATATCAAAAGGAGAAATTATTTTTCTCCCATCCCTCAAAATATTACCGAACCGACACCTGGTTACACCTGTGAAGTCTTGGTTTTTTGTCACCAACACCCCGCGCGTTGCCAGATGAATCTTCTTAATGTTTCCGCGATACAGGAGTACGAAGTCTTGCGCGATACGCGCGTACTCCTGTATCGGAATGGTTTTCTCCGTATCAAGCCAATACTCTCCTGTTTTATCAATTTCCCTGATACTAGAGATATAAAAACCATCACAGTTGAATTTTTCCGCGTACTCCGTGGCGGGCACCAACTCGTGGGAATTGTATGTCGCCAACATATAGACGACGGTTGCTGGAAAATCAGGCGGGGCGATGTCCACAAGCGGTTTTTCGCTTACAGTGAGCCCGTGCACCCCGATACGCACGGAAACCCACTTGCCGCACTCGCGCATAACCTTTTCAAGCACCGTGAGATTGGCACCATTTGTGTAAACCGTGGTTTTCAGGCCACGGTTTACATTAAACCTGATCATATCCGGTAGCCGTTCGTGAAGGGTTGGTTCTCCCCCGAGGAGGATTATCTTTCCAATGTTATTTTCCTCAGTACAATATCGTTTGACGTATTTTTTATACGCCTCAAACGGCATTGACTCCGCCCCGAGCATTTTTCCGTAAAAACACTCCGGGCATCTTTTGTTGCATTTGTCCGTGATAAAAAGCTGGAGGGTGTTATAAACGCTTACCTGTTTTTCTGCCCAAACGCTTTCGTCATACTCCAAAAGAAAATCCTTCTTCCGGTCTTCTCTCTCGCATTCTCTTGTCTTTTTTTCCATTCTTTACCTCCATTATCTGTTATAAGAATCTATTATTAATGTCCTTTGAGCTGTGGCATTAACTATATTCATTCATATCAGCCCTGACAATATAAATCAAGCGATAAATTCCGCTGGACAAACTGGAAAAAATAATCAATGCTTGGTATTATTTAATGCAATGGACAATATAAACGAAAAACTATTGAAGCCGTATGACGCCAAGGAAACGGAAGGCAGGATTTACAAAATCTGGGAGGAATCCGGTTTTTTCAATCCGGATAATTTGCCGGACGAACGAAAAGAAACTTACACCATCGTCATCCCCCCGCCGAATGTTACAGGCTCTCTGCACATGGGGCACGCACTCAACGCGACCATTCAGGATATTTTGATAAGGCAAAAGAGGATGCAGGGTTACAAAACCCTTTGGCTCCCCGGAACGGATCACGCGGGAATCGCCACCCAAAATGTCGTTGAAAAAAAACTGAAAAAGGAAGGTCTGAGCCGTCACGACCTGGGCAAAGAAAAATTTATTGAGAAAGTTTGGGAATGGAAGAAAGAGCATGGGGACATCATTCTCGGGCAACTGAAAAAAATAGGCGCGTCCTGCGACTGGTCGCGAACAAAATTTACTATGGACGATGACTATGCCAAGGCGGTTAAAACGGCCTTTCTTCACTATTATGAAAAAGGTTGGATTTATCAAGGAGACCGCGTCGTCAATTGGTGCACAAGATGTCAAACATCTCTCTCGGATTTGGAACTGGAATACGAAGATGAGAAAGGAAAATTGTGGTACATAAAATACCCTATAAAAAAGCTGGCAGCCGTCAGCAATCAGCCGTCAGTGGCTGAAAGCCGAGAGCTGAAAGCCGAGAGCTTTATTATTGTCGCCACAACAAGACCGGAAACAATGCTTGGCGATTCCGCCGTGGCGGTTAATCCCAAGGACGACCGATACAAAGAAATTGTCGGAAAAACAGCCCTCCTGCCGATTGTGGACAGAGAAATCCCCATTGTCGCGGACAGAATGATAGAGTTGGAATTCGGAACGGGAGCGGTTAAAATCACGCCCGCCCACGATATGCTTGATTTTGAGATTGGAGAGAGAAACAATCTTCCCGTCCATAAAATAATAAACCAATACGGAAAAATGACCGCCGAAGCGGGAAAAGAGTATGAAGGGCTTTCCGTAAAGGACGCCCGGGAAAAAGTCGTCGCCGAACTTGAGAAACTCGGGCTGATTGAAAAAATTGAGGACTATGACCACAGAGTTTCCAAATGCTACCGATGCGGGAGAGTTATTGAACCCCAGATAAGCAAACAATGGTTTTTGAAAATGGACGAGCTCGCAAAAAAGGCGAAAGAGGCGGTGAAAAGCGGAGGGGTTTCTTTCCGTCCGGAACGTTGGGAAAAAGTTTACTTTAACTGGATGGATAATGTTAAAGACTGGTGCATTTCCCGACAAATATGGTGGGGACATAAAATACCCCTTGAAGGTGTTGACGATGTTCTTGACACATGGTTCTCGTCGGCGTTGTGGCCGTTTGCCACACTCGGGTGGCCGGACAAAGAAAGCTCGGATTTAAAAGAATTTTTCCCGACACAAACGCTCTCAACCGCCAGGGACATCATAAACTTGTGGGTGGCGAGAATGATTTTTTCCTCTTACGAATTTATGGGGCAGAGGCCTTTCTCGGATATAATCATTCATCCGACAATTCTCACCAAGGACGGGAGAAGGATGTCAAAATCCCTCGGAACGGGTATAGACCCGATAGGTCTGATAGAAAAATACGGCGCCGACGCCACGCGTTTCGGGATTATCTACCAAATGATGGGCGGACAAGATGTTCATTTTAACGAAGACGCGATTTTGGCGGGCAAGAAATTCGCCAACAAGCTGTGGAATATCTCGCGTTTTGTTCTGCAAAACACGGACGGAAAAATTGAAAGTGGGGAGTGGTCGTTCGCCGGCGAAAATTTAACCGAAGAAGACAAAGAGATGATGGAAAAACTCGGAGATATCGTTATTTCCGCCAATAAAGATATGAGTGATTACAGATTTGGACACGCACTTCATCTCATTTATGATTTCGTTTGGCATGACTTCGCCGACAAATATATTGAGTATTTCAAGCAGAACAAAAATGAGATGGCGGACAGAATATTGAAGCGCGCGCTTGCCCAAACCCTCAAACTTCTCCATCCATTTATGCCTTTTATCACGGAAGAAATCTGGGGCGCGTTGCCTAAAGAAAATGACTCGGCCGGAGAAAATAATAATTTACTCATTGTAGGAAAATGGCCGGAGGCTTAACTCCTGAAAATCTTTTATACGCTCTCTTGGGAGGAATTTTGCCTTCCCTCTTTTGGCTTTGGTTCTGGCTGAAAGAAGATCGCCACCCTGAACCGCGAAGAATACTCATCTCCACTTTTTTAGCGGGTATGTTCGTTGTTCCAGTCGCCTTTATGCTGGAGAGGGCGCTCTCTTTGGTGGCAAAAGCTTTGGGTGTCTATCAAATCGCTGGAGGATTCATTACGCTCCTTTTTTTATGGGCGCTTATTGAAGAAGTCTTGAAATATCTTGCTGCAAAATACACCGCCTTGCAAAACAAAAATTTTGACGAACCCGTGGACGCGTTGATATACATGATAACGGCGGCATTGGGATTCGCAGCCTTTGAAAACATCTTCTTTTTAATAAACGCCTTTGGTGTCAATTCAATGTCCGGGGCCTTAACCGCCAATTTGCGTTTTATAGGAGCGACCCTGCTTCATATGGCGACATCCGGAATAGTCGGAGCGAGCCTCGGATTCTCTTTTTTTCGCAAAAGTAGCAGAAAAAGGAATCTCATCATCGGCCTTTTTTTCGCCACGCTTTTGCACTTCGCCTTCAACTATTTTATAATACAAAACAAAGATGGCAGTGTATTTAATGTTTTTGTCCCTCTCTGGATATTCATAATCGCAATTATTTTTATTTTTGAAATGGTCAAAAAAGTAAAAATGCGGAAGGCGTGATTCCTTCAAAGCCGATTCACCTGCACAAGTTCACTAACATATGGCACTCTTCTAAAAAGAAGAGAAATGAGACAA
>CAYWCU010000010.1:0-39656 GCA_964456855.1 uncultured Candidatus Saccharibacteria bacterium
TTTTCCGTGATGCATTCAAGATAGTTTCGGTGTCATGGTTAAATGATTTGACACGTAGGTGTCGTTTTTTTGACGCAAGCAGCTTTTGTGATACCATACTAAATAATGAGAAGAAGCTCAAAACTAAGGAGTTTTGTCGGGGGGGTAGCACTCTTGGCAATGGCGGTAATCATTTTTGGAGCCGGTTTGTTGACTCTTTGGGTTGCGAGAATAAAAGTTCCTGATTTCAACTCTTTTACCAATCTTAAAGTGATACAATCTACAAAAATATACGACCGCACGGGAAAAATTCTCTTGTGGGATATTCACCAAAATATCCGCAGGACAGTGGTTCCTTTCTCTGAAATCTCCAGAAACCTGAAAAATGCCACGGTTGCCATTGAAGATTCTAATTTTTACAATCATGACGGCATTGACCTCAAGGCAATAGTTCGCGCCTTTATATCAAACATAGAAAATGGAAACTCAAGACAAGGCGGATCAACAATTTCCCAACAATTGATAAAAAACACCTTTTTAACCAGAGAAAAAAGTTACACAAGAAAAATAAAGGAAGCAATTTTGACACTTAAACTTGAGAAACAACTTCCAAAGGAAAAAATTCTTGGCCTGTATTTGAATCAGATACCCTACGGAGGGGTCAATTACGGAATTGAAGCGGCGAGCCAAAGTTTTTTCGGTAAGCATGCCAGTGAATTGACGTTGGCCGAATCCGCTTATTTAGCGGCACTTCCCCAGTCGCCGACATACTATTCTCCTTATGGAAACCATCGCGACAAACTTAAAAAGAGAGAGGATTTGGTTCTAAAAAGGATGGAGGAACTGGGATTTATAACGGAGCCCGAGGAAAAGAAAGCTCAAAAGGAAAAAGTTAAATTCTTAAATAGGGGAAACAGCTCAATAAAGGCTCCTCATTTTTCCATTTATATACGGTCGTATCTTGAAAAAAAATACGGCAAAGACGTGGTTGAAAACGGAGGGCTAAAGGTCATTACGACTCTTAATTATAATCTTCAACAAAAAGCGGAGGAAATGGTAAAAAAATATGTTGAAGGAAATGTAAAAAAATTCGGCGCCTATAACGCCGGGTTAGTTGGAATAGATCCAAAAACAGGACAGATTCTTGTTATGGTCGGGTCAAAAGATTGGTCTGGGAAACCTCTACCTGAGGGATGTTCTCCCGGGATTAACTGCAAGTTTGAGCCCAAACCAAATATCACTTCTTATGGAATGGGGCGCCAACCCGGCTCTTCCATTAAGCCTTTTGTTTACGCAACCGCTTTTGAAAAAGGCTACACGCCTGAAACAGTCCTTTTTAATTTAAGGACAGAATTCAATTCTTCCTGCGGACCGGACTACAAACCAAAACCGGGGACAGATGTAAAAGAAAAAGAATGTTACCATCCTAGGAACTACAACCATGTTTTTAGCGGACCAATGACACTTAGAAACGCGTTATCTCAATCGGTTAATGTCCCGTCAGTAAAAGTTCTTTATCTCGCCGGGCTGAAAGATTCATTAAAAACAATCCGCGATATGGGTATCACAACATTAAACGACCCCGGCAGATACGGACTCACTTTAGTCTTAGGGGGAGGGGAGGTTTCACTTTTGGAAATGACCTCAGGATATGGAGTTTTCGCCAACGAGGGACTGCGCAATAATACTACGGGTATTTTAAAAGTGGAAGATTCTCAGGGAAACATCCTTGAGGAATTCAAGCCCTCTCCTCGCCAGGTTATAGGCAAGAATATTGCCCTTCTTGTGTCTAATGTTTTATCAGATAACAAAGCCAGGACCCCTGCCTTCGGTCCCAGATCATGGCTTTACTTCCCCAACCGCGAGGTGGCGGTCAAAACCGGAACCACTAACAATTATAAGGATGCTTGGGTTATCGGATATACTCCCAATTTTTCCCTCGGTGTCTGGACGGGAAATAATGACAACAGCCCGATGGAAAAAAAGGTGGCGGGTTTTATAGCCGCTCCTTTGTGGAACGCTTTTTTAAAGGATGTTTTTAAGAATCTTCCCAATGAAAATTTTGAAAAACCGCAACCGCAACTGGCTGACAAACCTGTTTTAAGGGGGGACTGGAGAGGTGGAGAAACTTACAAGATAGACAAAATATCCGGAAAGTTGGCGACCGAATTCACCCCACCAGAATTGATAGAAGAAAAAACGCTCACACAGGTCCACAACATTCTCTTTTGGGTTAATAAAAAAGACCCGCTCGGACCTCGCCCTCTAAACCCCGAAAATGACTCTCAATTTGAACTCTGGGAAAAACCGGTAAGAGACTGGGCCGCCAAAAACGGTATCAAGGACGAAACAATGGAAGATGTTCCAAAGGAGTTTGATAATATTCACAGACCGGAATACGCTCCAAAAATAAGTGTAATCTCTCCGACGCCAAACAGTCTTCATAAACGGGGAGAAAAAATAAATATAAAAATATCCTATGAAAGCAAATTCGGTATGGACCAGGTTGACTTCTTTTTCGGCAATAAATACCTTGGGTCGTCCAAAAACAGCCCTTTCGGTTTTTCTTTTATTATTCCCCTTAAAACATTTGAAGAGGGGTCTATTGAGCCCGGCAACGTAAAAACTGATTCTTATGTGAAGATAATTGCCTATGATAACGTGAGGAACAAAACGGAAATCGTTGTTCCTGTGCGGATATCTGACTGAGAGAAGTGGGGTTCTTGTTTAGTTAACCTTCAAGGGTGACACTGTTGATAAATAATAATTGTACTTTTCAATGGGAATCATTCCGTTTAAGTATTTTCCCAGATGTATTCTTTCATGATTGTACCAGTGTAAATATTCTTTCAGTGTTTTCCACGGTCTTGTCGGATTAAGGTAGAATTCTTGATCAATCACTCCATGGGCTCTCTCAACGGCTCCATCCCAAGTCGGAGATGATTTTGGAATGAAGTAATGAGCTATTCCCCTTTGTCCGAGATATTGGTGAAAAACTCCGCGATTCTCCGAACCATTGTCGCTTTGTATCCCCGTAATTTCAAATGGAAACATTCTCTCGGCTTCCTGAAAGGCGATAATCGTGTTTCGGGCCTCAAGGCTTTCAACTATCACGGCATGCTGCAATCCCGTAAAAACATCAATAAAAGTGCGCTGATATTGCCGCCCGTTATCAATCCACACATGCTTGGTATCCACTTGCACAACTTCACCGGGCGCTCGGAAAGGACAATCCCTTCCTGGAGAACATTTTTTGGGATGGATTCTTCAAGGAGAGAAGCTACGAACTGAATATCAGTGAGATGGTTCGTAGGCTCCTCGTCTTCATTGCGGGGTTCTGGCTTGTTAGTTATCATGGAGTAGTTTGGATTGAGATAGGCGAGCCCAACTACTTTATTCTCCCCCGGAGTAACCCAGAAAAATTTTAGGGGCAAAAAGGACATCGGGTTTTTAAAACCTGATGTCCTTTATTTTTTTCCCGAGAGTTTTTGACAGCTCATCAAGAACATCTGCCTTGCGCATAAAAATATTGTTCTTGAGAGCCGGATTTTTTGTTCTTATATAAACAACCCCGCCTCTTTCATCAATATCCTCTTCCTTTACCGAAGCGCCCAAAATAGCGCCGACAGCTTTTGCCGTCTCATCTTGAACGAATTTCTTTGGCGGTTTGAGCGCCTGAAATCTGTCTAAAAAATTGCCTATATTTTGCAGACCCATTAAAAATATTATAGCAGATTGCGGGCAAAAATAATTCCCGGAAGATATTACTCCGTCAAATATTTCTTGCAAAGGCAACTTCCCGCTGTTACTATTCTCATAGAGAGAACTTTTACATAAAAAGGAGGTAGTAATGAAAATACATATAGTTCTTGGGCTACATGCCTATCAGCCACCCACTCAAACAAAAGGGATAGTAAGGGAAATAACTGAACAAAGTTATTTCCCGCTCGCCGAGCTTCTCTTGGACTCTCCCGAAGGATCAGTGATTTGCGCGGATATCCCTTTAAGCTTGATTGAGCTTTTGGAGAAGTTCGGGCAAAAGAAAACCATCTCCTTATTAAGGAGATGTGTGAAAGAGGGTAAAATCAAGTTGGTGAATACGGCCGCCTATCACCCTATTTTGCCGTTGCTTTCAGAGGAATACGCAGAACGCCAATTGGCGCTTAATAAAAAGGCCTACAAAAAATATTTCGGTGTTGACGCCGAAGATATCACAGGGGTCTTTCCTCCCGAGATGGCTTTTTCAGAGAGAATTTTAAAACCAATGAAAAAAGGTGGCACCCTTTGGACGATAGCGGACGATAAACCGTTCTGCTACCATTACGGCGCTCCGCCCCCATATAACGAAATAATAGAAAGAGGTGGAGTCGCGATTTTTCTGATGAGCCACCTGTGGCAACAGAAAATAGCCTTCGGGGAAATACAAGATGGAAGAGATTTTCTCCGAGAGCTGGAGAAAAGTTTTGGAAAATGGACGGCAGTAGAGGAGTCCTACATTGTCCTCTGGATGGATTGGGAGACATTCGGCCATCACGACCGAAAACCAAATCCTCCGCAGGACAGGCTGAATAATTTCCTAAAGAAATTTTTTGAGAAAATCAGCCGAAGCGGGACATTCCAAATGACAACCCCGGACGAACTAATAACCAGATTTCCGAAAAAGGATATTTTCGTTCCAGACGGAAGTTGGTCAACTTCCGACGACGATTGCCGTCAGGGAATCCCTTACCCCCTCTGGCTTCATCCGGGAAACGAGTTTCATTTGGTGATGAAACAGTTAAACAATCTGGCTCTCTCTGTTTTTTCAAAAACCAAAAACAAAAAAACAAAAGAGCTCCTGGACAAATGCCTTTACTCCTGCCAGATGTGGCAGTGGAGTTACGGCAATAGGGAAATTGCGAAACTGGGGCTCGAAATATTCAGGGAAATATTCTCAAGAGAAGATGTCCCCGAAGAAGATCGGGAAAAAGGTTGGAGGCTAATAAATAAAATAGAAAGCCTCCGATAAAAACAAAACAGCGCCTCAGAAGAGACGCTGTTTTTTTAGTTTTTTCATTTCTTATTCTGCTTCCTCTTTAATCGCCCGTTCAATGAGTTTTTTAATTTTAACCGATCCGTGTTTGGTGGGAATTTCTCTTGCCTTGGGAATGAATGTTTTTTTACCATTTTTGTTGACAATCAAAAACTCAATATCCTGCTCCAAGCCGTATTCCTCCGCCAAGCCGTCAAAAAACTCAATGTCTTTTTGGCTATACTTTTCAAAATTTTTAATTTCTTCTTTCATAATTTTATTTTTTTATTTTCATCTTCTAAAATTACTTCGACCTGTATCTCTTCCTCCTCCCGCGCGCGCGCCATAATTTCCTCTCCCTTCATTTTCAAGCGGTTTATAATTAGGATCAAGCCGTTTAATGGAAAGATTGACCCTGCCCTTTTCATCAACATTGATGACTTTCGCTTTTACATTGTCTCCAAGATTGATAATATCAGTTACCTTATTCACCCTAAATGGAGCAAGCTCTGAAATATGCACCATTCCCTCCTGATTCGGCCCTATCTGAATCATCGCTCCAAAGTCAAACATCCTTGAAACAGGGCCTTCAACTTCCTCGCCCTCTTTAAATTCGTGGACGAGCCCCTCCACTATTTTCCTGGCGCTCTCCATAGCATCCTTATCTTTGCCGAGAATGAGCACGGACCCGTCTTGTTCTATGTTTATGTCAACGCCCGTCTTTTCAATAATACTGTTAATCATCTTCCCTCCCGGTCCGACGACCGTCCCTATTTTTGACGGATCAATCTTAATTTTCACTATCCTGGGAGCAGTGGGTGAAAGTTCTTCGCGCGGACCGGGAATGGCTTTCAACATTTCCCGCAATATCTCCTCTCTCGCTTTTTTACCTTGCTCCAGAGCTTTTTCCAAAATTTCAATCGTAATACCTCCAACCTTAACATCCATCTGAATGGCGGTAATCCCTTCTTTGGTGCCGGATACCTTAAAATCCATATCGCCGTGATGATCTTCCGGCCCTTGAATATCCGTCACTATTTTGTAATTTCTGTCATCTTTCAACATTAATCCCACGGCGATACCCGCCACCGGATTTTTAATTGGCACTCCCGTGTCCATTAACGCCAGTGTGGAGGCGCAAATTGACCCTTGGGAGGTGGAACCATTGGACGCCATTGATTCGGAAACAATCCTTATTGTGTACGGAAATTCGTCCTGATTGGGGATAACGGCTGAAAGCGCTTTTTCCGCCAACGCTCCGTGTCCGATTTCTCTTCTGCCGGTTCCGCCCATTCTGCCCGTTTCACCCGTTGAAAAAGGGGGGAAATTGTAATGGTGCATAAAACGCCTGGTGACCTGTCCCTCCATACCTTCTATCAATTGGGCGTCTTTTGACCCGCCAAGGGTAACCACGGAAAGAACATGCGTCCCCCCCCTGTAAAAAACACCGGAACCGTGAACGACGGGCAAAATTCCCACCTCGGCGGAAATTGGTCTTACTTCGTCCAACTTTCTTCCATCAGGCCGTCTCTCATTGTTTATTATTTCTTCATGTATTATATCGTTGATTTTTCCTTCAAAAAAATCATCCGCGGGGAGTTTATTCCCCTCACCGATATTTTCTTCAATCTCCCCAAACCACTCTCTTTTTAAAACGTTCAAATCCCCCATCTCTCCTCCATAAATAATCTCGTTCATCCTTGACAGAATTTTTTCATTAAAAAGGTCTTCCATTCCCTCTGGGTCTTGTTTAATTTCCACCGAACGCTTTTCTTTGCCAATCTCCTTAATTATTTTCTCTTGAAATTTTTGAATCTTTTCAATTTCAATGACAGCTTCTTTCATTGCTGAAATGGCGATATCTTCTTTTGCTTGCGCCCCCTCGGCCTCTATCATGTTTATTTTCCCATCCCTTCCGCAGGCAAGCACCCCTAAGCCAACACCTTCCCTCTCCTCGCGCGTGGGATTGACCAAATATTTTCCGTCAGCGTAACAAATTCTGACTGCTCCAATTGGTCCTCCCCAAGGAATGTCAGATATACCGAGAGCAAGCGACGCGGCAATCATCGCCGGGATGTCAGGGTCGTTCTTTTTATCAATAGAAAGCGCCAGCACCACAACCTGGACTTCATTCCTTATTTTTTTATTAAAAAGAGGCCTGATTGTCCTGTCTATGGCGCGACTGGTCAAAATCGCATCTTCGGAAGGTCTGCCCTCGCGACGTAAAAATCGGCCTCCCAAAATTTGTCCGGCCGCGTAAAATTTTTCCTCGTAATCAACAGAGAGGGGAAAGAAATCAAGTCCCTCTCTCATATTTCTGGACATAACGGCGGTGGCGAAAACGGTCGTTTCCCCGTAGCGAACAAGAACGGAACCGTCCGCCTGATCCGCCAAATCTGATATTTCAACGGAAAGTTTTTTACCACCAAAATCAACAGAATATTCTTTTTTCTTCATTTGTTTTCAGCTGCCCGAGATTTTTGATTTTCAGATTTTAGAACACTAAGTATTAAATTTTGCTTTATGTTCTACTTATCCATAAACCAATTACACGGACAGACAAATAATAAATTACTGATAAAATTTTAAAGCCTAACCTTTTAATAAATATTTCTTCGGATTTTCGTCCAAATCAATGAATTCGTCGGTAACTTCTTTAAGTTTTGCCGAAGTGGAGCGACCGAAAGCTATCACCTCCACTCTTCTTCCTTGGTTTTTCAAGTATTCAACAAGCGGGATGTAATCTCCGTCCCCACTGGCAATCACTACGACATCAACAATCTGGGAGGTCTTAATGGCATCAACGGCGATTCCGACATCCCAGTCCGCTTTTTTCATTCCTCCATAATATTCCTGCAAGTCTTTTACCCTCATTTCAATTCCAAGCTTTTCCAATGCTTCAAAAAAAGGTTTTTCCTCGCCTGTTTTTGTTCTGACAACGTAGGCGAAGGCGCGAATCAATTGCCTTTGCCCGACGGAATCACTTAAAAGCTCCTTAAAATTGACTCGCTTTTGATAAATGGCGCGCGCCGAATGATAAAGATTTTGCACATCAATAAAAACAGCAACGCGCTGATTTTTGTACTTAGGTGAACTTCCAAGAGAAAGCATATTTTTATTGAACCAAGAAGACTATTTTTTCTTCGCTTTTTTGATTTCCAAATTCTTCATCAAAGAATTGTATCTTTTTTCGTCCTTTTTCTGCAGATAACCCATCAGTTTTCTCCTCTCCGCGACCATCTTCAAGAGGCCCCTCCGCGAGTGGTTATCCTTGTGATTTTTTTTGAGATGCTTCGCCAAAGCGTCTATTTTGGCGCTTAAAACAGCAATCTGAACCTCGGGAGAACCTGTGTCCTTTTCGTGAATCTTATATTTGTCAATAATGGGTTGTTTTTTCTTTGCAGTTAACATTGGGTTTACTATACCAAAAACCCCGATTTTTTGCAAATTTTTTAAAAATCGGGGTTTATCGCGCGAAGACAACCATCTCGCACATCACCTAAAAATAACTATTTTCCTCGCAAGCAGGGCGCCTCTGTCGCCCGACCTGCCGACCGCCCGAATTCTCTCTCCGCTGATTAAATCTTTCAGTGTTGCCGTCTCTCCATCGGAAAACATAATTTCCGTTTCGGGAAGAATGACTATAACGCTAAATCCACCCACTGAATGTTTTAGTCTTATTGTTTTCGCACTAAAGGAAACACTGCTGACAATCGCAATGATTTTTTCATTCCCGTGTGGTAAAAATTTCGGCGTTGCCACCAGCAACACAACCAAGACAAAAATCGCCACTGAGAATATTACGAGATACTTTGTTTTTCTGTTTTTCATGGCATAAGGGACAACAGCATTGCAATCCACCTATGGCAAGTCGTCATAGAATACCCATAACCAACTATTCTGTAAATATCTCAGCCCGAGATCAGACGCAACAGCTGGTGTTAAATCTATTGATGCTGGATTTGTAACAATTCGACCAAACTGATCTTTGCCATTATTGTAGCCATAAAAATATGCGTATTCAGCTTCCGACCAACACAGCGGAATGTCTGTAAAAAGACGACGAGGGTTAGCTCCGTTTGCCAAGTCCCAATAATTATCGTCTTCATTCCATGGACCAACTTCCCTTACTGTCACTCTGTATACCCAACTATCGTTTTCTTCTCGGTATATGTCCGAAGTATAAGGCAGATTATTGTATTGTGGCAATGTTGGCCACCCTAAATTAGCGAATTTCACATATTTGTCGGGAAGGGCTACTTCATAATTTGTGTTACCGTTATACTGAGTTCCATATACATTACAATAAACTGCGTCTGAAAGAGTGCTGGCCTCTGACTGTTCTTTAATTTGTTTTACTCTTAATTGTTCTGATGACCACCATTTTCTTATACCTTTTCTAAAATCAAGGTAACGGGACCCAAGCAGTTTTCTCAACGACTTATCGGTATTGGTCATAATCCTTACAACTTGCTTATTGTATTCATTTTGACCAGCAATGCTGGGCCTATCTTTCAAAGAAGTTTCTGTTTTTGCATTAATATAGTTGCTTTTTTGGTAAAGCGCAGTGATTGATTTTTGCTCATCAATAGCAATTGATGAGATGCCATTAATTTCATTTTTTGGGAGAGAGACCAGAAAATAAGTTTTTGGCCTCCTTTTTAATGTAATTATTTTCAGTGAGAAGCAGGTATGGTAATACTGGTTTTTGCAACCATGGGTCGTTTTGCTGATTGTTAGAGCGGGCCTGTGTGATCATCACACCTGTTCCACTAATAAAAAAAGGGTAACTAGTGCGACAACAACCTCTTTGTTGCCTAGTTTTATCTTTTTTTTAATCATAAGCTTAGTCAAACTATAATTTCAAATAAATCTACAAAAAATAAATTTGTCTTGTTTTCATGGCTTGAAATTAAAACTGACAACTTGCGACCTTTATATTTCGCGAACAAACCTGCAATCTGAACCTCCGGAGAACCGGCGTCTTTTTCGTGAACCTTGTATTTTTCAATAACCGGCTGTTTTTCCTTTGCTGTTAATATTAGAATTACTATACCAAAAACCTCCGAATTTTTCAAATTGTGGTAAAATGCCGGTATGCCCGAACTGCCGGAGGTGGAGACAATCGTGAATGATCTGGAAAAAGTTTTGCCCGGACTGAAAATCCGGGATGTTTGGACTGACCGCGTAAAATATATACAATTTCCAAAAAGTTTTTTCTTGTTTAAAAAAAGGGTTATCGGGAAGAAAATACTAAGGGTTGAAAGAAAAGGAAAAAACATTTTAATCCACCTGTCCGGAAACATAACGCTTTTGGTTCACCAAAAGATGACCGGGCACCTGCTTTACGGAAAATGGCGACGAACAAAAGAAAACCCTTCAAAGGGTTGGGAAAGCTGGGAAAGCGCCATTCCTGGACCATTAAAGGATGACCCGGAAAATCGCTTTATTCATCTTATTTTTTTTCTATCAAACGGAAACCAATTAGCGCTATGCGATATGAGAAAATTCGCCAAAGTTCTCCTTTGGAAAACCGACAATCTTGAAGAATTGAAGGATATTAAAGATTTGGGACCGGACCCTTTTGATAAAAAATTCACTCTTAAAAAATTCAAGGAGCGTCTGCGCGGCTCGCGCGCTATTAAGCAAACGCTAATGGACCCAAAAACAATCGCCGGCATCGGCAACATCTACGCGGATGAGATACTGTGGGAGGCCGGGGTTCATCCGGCAAAAAAAACAAATAAATTAAGCGTGGAGGAGATTAAAAAAATATATTCGTCCATAAAACCGATATTCCGGCGGGCGATAAAGGCCGGGGGAAGCTCATATATTGACTACCGCGACGCATTCGGAAGAATGGGTCATTACCAAAAAATGCGTCGCGCCTACCAAATGACTGGCGCGAAGTGCTCAAAAAATGACGGTGGAACCATAAAAAAAATTAAAATAGGGCAAAGAAGCGCCCATTTTTGTTCCGTCCATCAAAAATTGTAAAAACCGCAAAACATTATCATCCCTCTTCGGTATTCTCATATCCTTTTTAAATTGCTATCATACTTATTATGGAGGAAGCGGAAAAAGATTTAATTTACACAATACTGATACTTATCGGACTCGCCTTGGTCTGGTATTTTACGGGCGGACCGTCAAGGCCCTCGGCGCGCAGTGGCCCATTTTTAAATAAGCCGATAAGGACACACCAGCAAGAGATTATCTACCAAACAAAAAAGGAGGCCGATAACGCCCCCTCTTCAAAAAAAGGTCCGGGAAAGGATTCCGCCTTCAAATACCAAGCCACCCTCGCTGTCGGATCGGGAGCGAGGGAATCTTCTCCACAAAGGGAATACATTGAAATTAAAGCTTCATCGGTCAATAGAAATTTTCTCCTTTTAACCGGATGGTCGCTGAAAAACAAAGGGGGAAAAGTGGTTAAAATAGGCAAGGGCTCCTACTTGCCCGTTCCGTCTAAAATAAATTCCCAACAAATAATTTTCCTCAAACCGGGAGAAAAAGCTTATGTTATAACAGGAGAAAGCCCCATAGGAACAAGTTTTCGAGTAAATAAGTGCACGGGATATTTTGAAGAATTCCAAAATTTCTACCCGCCACTCGCCAAGGAATGCCCACTGGCGAGTGAAGATGACCCTCCCGATTATCTTAATGGAAACTGTTTGAATTTTATCAACAACATTCCAAGATGTGAGACTGTTTCCGCCGATATTCCATCAGGACTTTCCGGAACATGTCGAAAATATGTTACACAAAAAATAAACTATCAGACCTGCGTCCAAAAACACAAAAGTGATTCCGATTTTTATAGGGAAGAATGGAGGGTATATTTGGGGAAAAACAAAGAGCTTTGGAATAACAGGGACGAAACAATAATTCTTTCAGATAAAAACGGAAAAATGATTGACTGGCAAACATATTAAAGATATAATTCATTTATGTTAAGCGTTTTCCCGGGACTTTTAAATTATCCGCTTATCGGAATTTTTATCCTGCGCGTAGCCTTGGGGTTCGTTTTTTTAAAATTCGGACTGGAAATATTTTTTCAAAAAAGAAGAGCGGTTGAAAAATTGGGAGGCATTTTTGAAATTATTTGCGGAACACTCTTGGTTATTGGTCTTCTCACTCAACCATCCGCTCTTTTTGCCCTACTGATAACGCTAATGGCCATCGTTTTTAAAGCGGTAAAAATAAATGGGATATTTTCGCAGTCGTTGATTTTTTATATGTTTTTGGCGATTGTTTCCATTTCCCTTGTTTTGCTGGGTCCGGGAGTGTTTTCAATAGACTTACCTTTATAATAAGAGGATTTAAGGACGTGCGCCAAATGGTTTAATCTTAAGGCGCGCTAAAATCCGCCCATAGCTCAGTTGGTAGAGCAGCGGCCTTTTAAGCCGAGTGTCCCAGGTTCGAGTCCTGGTGGGCGGACAAGGAGCGAAACGAGTTGGACGGCCACAGCAAGCAAACTGCTTTGCTTGCGTCATGACTTGAAGAGATTTTTCATATCGCGAAGCGATGAAAAATCAGCGCCCTGCAAGGGCGAGTCCTGGTGGGCGGACAAGGAGCGGAGTGGGTGAAGCCGACGCCAGACGGCGCGCAAAGAACGGCAATCTAAAAAAAATGAAAGAAAAAAATATAATTTATGATAATTCAAGTGTGTTGCTCCCGGCCTCAAAACTTCCTCAACCAAGTGCTAAAAAAAAGGACTTCCGACAAACGGCGCAGTGGAGAATTTTTCGCATTATGGCCGAGTTCATTGAGGGATTCCAATTTTTGGTGGATTTCAAGAAAACAGTAACTTTTTTCGGTTCAGCGAGATTCCCTGAAAACAATCCTGACTATAAAAGGGCTCAGAAACTCGCCTATCTTTTAGGCAAAGCGGGTTTCACAATAATTACAGGAGGAGGACCGGGTATTATGGAGGCGGCCAATAAAGGGGCGCATGAAGCTAAAACCCATTCCGTCGGATTGAATATCCAACTGCCCTATGAGCAAAGAATAAATAAATACATTAAAAAAGGGATTGGTTTTCATTATTTTTTCACAAGAAAAGTAATACTCTCTTACTCCGCCCAGGCATATGTTTATTTCCCGGGAGGGTTCGGTACCTTGGATGAGTTTTTTGAGATAATAACGCTTATTCAAACCAAAAAAATAACTCAGCGAATACCTGTAATTTGCGTGGGAAAGAAATATTGGACACCTATATTAAAATGGATTAACACGGATGTTTATGGAAAATTCAAGGCAATTGATAAGGAAGATGAGAAAATTTACACCATGGTTGATTCCCCTGAAGAAGCCTTTAAAATAATTAAAGCTTCAAAAAAGAGGACTCCTTGGATTTGATTTAAAGTTCAATTAAAACTTTTTCCACGCCAATCTCAAAATCAGCTCTTCCAAGTCTCGCAGTGTGATAAAGTCTAACAAAAAACAAAGAATATAAGCGCAACTCTTCCTCTGTAAAATTCTGCAGAGCTGACAAAGTTTTTTTAACCACAAAAGGATGTAAACCGCTTTCTTTGGGAATATTTTTTACATTTGATTCCAGTAACCCTTTAACCAGAAGAAGGTTTTTTGTTTGCCACCATAATTTCCAAAAAATTTCTTCCGGTGTCACACCCCTTAAAAGCGCCTGCTGGAGAAGCGTCCACGCTTTTTTTTTATTTTTTGTAGCAAAGGCGTCGCAAATTTGGAAAATGTTAAAATTATCCTTAAGCTCTCCTCTGATTTGTTCGTCATCCATTTTCCCCCCCGAAGAACGGAGTGAGAGTTTTTCAATCTCTTGGGAGACGCGGGCGAGGTCCGGACCGCATTGGAAAATTACACTCCTTATTTCTTCTTGGGAAATATCAAGGTTGCATTTCTTTGCTTCTCCACCAATCCATTTTCTTAATTCAATATCCTTTAAAGGATTAAAGCATTGTATTTTTCCCGCCTCCTTTTTAAAAAGATTAAGCTCCTCATCCTCAATATCCTCTTCGTAAAAAAGAAAAATATTCTCTGACAAGGAAAGCCTTTTTAGATTACGTAAAACAAAATCACTTGAATCTTTTCTTTTCATCAAGTGCCGGCAGACTATGATATACCTCTTAGCAAACAGTGTTCTTGATTTTATGGATCTCCCAATTTCCGCCGAATCAAAATTTTCCTCATCTATGTCTAAAACTTCCAGCTCTTTCGCTTTTGAACGAAAAAAGGACAAAAGTTCTCTCAACTTTCGCCCCGCTCTGAAGGTATCTTTTCCATAAAGAAGATAAAGCATTTTTTCCCTTCTTCTTATAAATATTTTTTTTGAATAATTTCTTTCACTTTCTCAACTATCTCATCAAGTGTGAAATTAACTTTAATAAGAAAATCGTCCGCTCCGAGCGATATTGCTCTGTCAACTTCATCTCTCTGTCCGAGATTACTGAGAACCACCGTGGGAATTTCTTTTGTTTTCTCGTCTTTCTTAATCCTGGAAAGAACCTCAAAACCGTCCATTCCCGGCATCATCAAATCAAGAATAATAAGGGATGGATTTTTTTCTTTTAAAACATTCAAAGCCTCCTCGCCTCCTCCGGCAAGTAAAACCTCAAAACCGGCCTGATTAAGTTTCTGGGCAACGAGACCGCTAAAAAATTGGTCATCTTCCACTATAAGGACGCTCTTTTTTTCCATATATTTATTACCTTAATGATACCATATCCCCCCAATTTTTGCCTAGGGAGATATTCACTTCCATGGGGATATCTCCTTTGTAGACTTTTTCCATAATTCTGGCAATTTGAGGGGCCAGTCTTTCAATATCTTCATTTTTAATCTCAAATAAAAGTTCATCATGAATTTGGAGTAAAAGACGCGCCTTTACTTTGAGCTCATTTTTTTTAAGAAAATCATCAACTCTCACCATCGCCATTTTAATAAAGTCCGCTGCCGTGCCTTGTATGGGGGCGTTAACCGCCATCCTCTCCGCTTCCTTTCTAATATATTCTATTGGAGAATTAATTTCGGGAAAATAACGCTTTCTGCCAAACATTGTCTCGGTATAGCCATTTTTATGGGCGAATTCTTTTATGCGCTCCATATAATCCGCCATCCCTTGAAAATCCCTAAAATACTCATCATAAAAAATTTTAGCCTCTTCCCGTGAACAGCCCATATTGGCGCGAAGGGCGTTGATGCCCATTCCGTAAATGATGCCGAAGTTTATCACCTTCGCCCTCCTTCTCATTTCACTTGTTACTTTCTCGGGAGAAACATTAAAAACCTCTGACGCGACAGCCGCGTGTATATCGCCGCCTTTTTTGAAAACTTCCGCCATTTTTTTATCTCCGCTCAAGATTGCCGCGACACGCAGTTCAATTTGAGAGTAATCAAAGGATACCAATTGAAAGCCTTCATCGGAAATAAAGGCTTTGCGAATCTTTCTTCCAGGCTCTGTTCTTTTGGGAATGTTTTGGATGTTCGGCTCCTTTGAAGAAATTCTTCCCGTGGATGTTCCAGCCTGGTCAAAGGTTGTGTGAAGCCTCCCTTTTTTATCGGCCATATCGGGGAGAGCGTCAATGTATGTGGAAACCAATTTACTCAATTCCCGATAGCGAATTATTTCCTCTATAATCGGGTGGGTCTCTTTGAGTTTGATTAAAACCGAGATATTTGTTGAACGCGCTCCGCCAGACGTTTTTTTCATTCCCTTAGCGTTCAAGCCCAACTTTTCAAAAAGAATTTTAGACATCTGTTTGGGGGAATTTATATTAAATTCCTCTCTAGCCAGCAACCAAATTTTTTTCTCAAGCCGGTTCAATTCCCTATGATACTCTTTTGACAGCTTGGCAAGATAAGGAATATCCAAAAGAATTCCCCGCTCCTGCATTTCGGAAAGTATTTTCAACAAAGGAAGCTCCACTTCATAGAATAACTTCTCGGGAACAATTCCTTTAAATCGTTCAAATAATTCCTTATCCTTAGTTTTTTTTTCAGGAGGGGCTGTTTTTTCTTCATCTTTTGGTTGTCGGCCACTCTCAATCCTCTGAATCAAACTCCTGAATCCGAGTTCGTCAAATAATATCTTCGCTTTCTCAATATCAAACTGCTTCCTCCATTCGCAATCGTTAAGAAAAAATTTTATCGGAACATCGCGCCTGATTTCAGCCAAACCCTTGCTAAACATAGCCTCTTCTTCGTTTTCCTCCAAGAGTTTGATTGTCCTCGCTTTGACGCCGGCCTTTTCCAAAACATTTTTGTCTTTCTTGAGTATTTTGTAAATATTTTCAATTGTTCCGAATTTTTGTATCAACTCTCCTCCTGTTTTGTCCCCGATTCCGGGAACTCCGATAATGTTGTCTGACGGATCGCCTTTTAGTCCCTTAAAGTCCGGTAACAGTTTCGGCTCAAAACCATAGCGTTCTTTTACTTTGTCTTCGTTATATATAACCGCCTCTTTTATCCCCTTACTCAAAGTGTAAACGACCACGTCGTCATCCTCCACCAACTGAAGCGTATCCAAGTCCCCCGAAGCAATGATTATTTGGGACTCACAATTTTTATTTTTTTTTACAGATTCACGACTGACATTTGACGGATAATTTTTTTCAACGATAGTTCCAAGTATATCGTCCGCTTCAAATCCGGGCTCCGCGTAAACGGGGATTTTAAAAACATCCAAAATATCGCGCGAACGATTTATTTGTTCAACCAGCGTGTCATCTATTTTAGGCCTTTTCCCTTTATATTGTTCGTAGGCGATTTTTCTGAATGTCGGTTCCGGCAAGTCATAGCAAGCGGCGATATAGTCAGGCTTCAACTCGCGGATTACTTTCAAGAGAAAAGCAGTGAAACCATAAAGCGCCCCCGTCGGCGCCCCCGTCGGCGAAGTGAAATTCGGCAGGGCGTGAAACGCGCGATGCAAAATCGCGTGCGCATCCAATAATACCAGTATTTTTTTTTTGTTTTTTTCCATTTCCTCAATTATAGCATTTTATCGTTCATTCACAGAGATTGTTTAAATCTCGTAAATTTAATAGGATATCAATGTGGGAGTAGAACAGAAAAAATTAAGGGGTTGAAAGTTGTGGATTTTGATAGTGGCACTAATTTGGCTTGCGTCAATTTTTTTAGGCTTATGGTAGTAAAACAGCTTTTATTGATTTTAGAAATTAAAAATAATATTCCATTTTAAAATCATTATCTCTTTTTTGTCTTTATACAGGTGCTCTAATTTTATTTGAATAGGTTTGGGGGGCAGGATTTTTTTAATTCACTCCGCCCATTCCACGACTACGATATTTTTTAGGTCTTTTGTGCTAAATTACTTAATCCAGGTAAATTTAATGTGGTTGCATTCTACCTTGAAACGCACCGCCTTCCCTTAACAAACACTTCATAAGGATATTCGTTTGAAAAATAAACCCTGCGTTCTCCTTTTATTAAAATTGATTAATTTCTTTTAAATCAGTAAAATAAGGGCAAGAGATAATCCGTAAATCAAAAGAAAAAAATGACTTCAAAAGCTGTTTTTGTCCACGGTTGGGAATCCTCCCCAAAGGAGGGGTGGTGGCCTTGGTTAAAAAAGGAACTTGAGAGCCATGGGTTTGAAGTTATCGCTCCGATTATGCCAAACCCCGCGAAGCCCAAAATGGATAAGTGGCTGAGGGAATTAAAAAAGACTGTCGGAACTCCCGATAAAAATTGTTATTTCATCGGGCATAGCCTTGGTTGCATAACCATATTGAGATATATTGAATCTCTCAGAAAAGATCAAAACATCGGAGGAGTTATTTTAGTCGCCGGCTTCACATCCAATCTCGGGTATGACGAGTTAGACAGCTTTTTTAAGAATAAAATCAAATGGGGCAAGATTAAATCCCATTGCGAAAAATTTACGGTTATTCATTCAAAGAATGACCGGTATGTGTCTCTTCACTACGGATCTTTTTTCAAAAAAAAGCTTGGCGCGAAACTGCTGAATGAAGAAAAAATGGGGCACTTCACAAAAAAAGACGGAATAAAAAAACTTCCACCCACACTGAAAGCAATATTGGAAATGCAAAAAAGTAAAAGATTGAGAAAAGGAAGTTCTGTTTAGAAAATATTTTTTATTTCAAGTTTTTTCTCATTTTTACCCGATAGCCGGAAAATCCGCAACTGTTCCAAAACCTAATTCCCAAAACATTAAGGCTGTCCACATTAAGTTCGGCGTATTTAATTTTTTTCTCCCTAAACCATTTCATTAAGGCGCTGGCGAGTTTTTCTCCGGCTCCTTTTTTTCTGTGTTTTTTAGTTACAATCAAAGTATCAATACTGCCCATTTTTTTAAAAATGGTGGAACCGGGTGCTTTTTCTATAACACCCTCGCAGTAGCCGATAATTTTTCCGCCTGATTCGGCAACAAATATTTTTGTGTCGCGACGGACCATTCGCGACATTATGTTCTTCCTCATATTTTTATAGTCGGAAAAAGGTTTGTAGTTTTTATCAAATTCGCAGTGGTAATCAATCACTTGTTTTAACAGACTTACAATTTCTTTTGCATCCTTTTTTTGAGCTTCCCTTATTATTATTTCGCTTCCCATTCTCCGATTATAGCATTTCCACGCCGCTTGTGCCGAGATTGCTTAATTTTTGGGAATTTAATAGAATATCAATAAGAAAGTTTGTATAATAATCAGTTATGTGAAATATTCCTTTTCTTTTCTGGGCTATCGCCCAATTGTTTTAAAAAATTTTCAAATTTCTTTTTCTTTTATTTATAAAGGGGATAATCGGATATTTTTTGCTCCGTACCTCCGCAAAAAATGTTTATTTATCAAAAAAAATTGATACATTTTGTAAAAATAACACAGGACTTGCATTATTTTGAGATTTAATATATACTTTTAATGTATTTAAGTAAATAATTTACAAAACTATGAAAATATCAATTATTGAATTCTCGGTAGAAAACTTTAAAATTTTCAAAAAAAGGATTATTTTCTCTATGTTTGCGCGAAAAAGTGAGCATACTTTTGATAGTAATGGAGAAAATTTACTCAAAACATCTCTAATCTACGGACCAAATGCCTCTGGGAAAAGTACAATCTTACAAGCTTTTACTTTATTACGAAATGGCGTAATAAACTCTGCTAACAACCCTGAAGGGTCAATTTTACCATATCAGCCATTTGCATTATCTTCTGAAAAAGATAAGCCAGTCTTTTCTGAAGTTATTTTTTCTATGGGTAAAAAAATATTTAAATATAATTTTTCTATTTTAAAAAATGAAATTGATACAGAGAATCTATTTGAAGTTTTAGCATCTGGTAAAGAAAAACAATATTTAACAAGAAAAAAACAAAATATTAAAGTTTATGCTGATTTTGAAATAAGCAAAGATGTTGCTGAAATAAAAACAAGAAAAGAAGTTTTATTTTTATCATCTGCTTCGCAATGGAATAATAAGCTTGCTATACAAATAGTTGAGGGATTCAAAAATGTAAATGTTATAAGTGGTCCTGACAGTGGAAATTACCGTGGATATACAATAGGGTTATTTAAAAAAGATGGGAATAAGAAAGATAAAATTTTAGATTTTCTTAAAAAAGCTGATTTTTGTATTGAGGGTGGTCTTGTTGAAAAAATGGAGATACCAGAATTTGCAAGGAAACAAATGTCAACAATGGGAGCAAAAGATGTACCCAATGAAGTTGACACTATATTTTTCACCCACAATAAATTCGACACAAAAGAAACTAAAATTGGCACAACTAAATTTAACATGGGAGACGAATCTGCTGGAACACAGAAATTCTTTGATGTGCTCGGACCAATTGTCGACACCCTAGAAGATGGAAAAGTTTTGTTTATTGATGAATTTGATAACAGTCTCCATCCTTATTTAACTAAATTTATTATTGATCTTTTTGAAAAAAATAATCCAAAAAATGCACAACTAATCGTGACCACGCATGACACAAGCCTGTTGTCACACAAAGATCTTAACAAAGAGCAATTTTGGTTTACAGAAAAAGATAAATTCGGTGCAGGTAACTTATTTTCATTGGCAGAGTTTAAAACCCAGAGAAATGATACTGAGTTTTCTAAAAAATATCTGGAAGGTAGATTTGGCGCTCTTCCATTTGTAGATTTTAAAAATTAAAAGATATGAGTAAAAGATTTAAAAGAAATGTGCCGAAACGAAAGCAATATAGTTTTATTTATGTCTTTACAGAAGGCACGAAAACCGAGCCTATTTATTTTGAATCCAAGAAAAGCGAAATTAGACGAAATTACATTAAGATAGAAATAAAAGGTAGTGGTTATAACACAGTAAGTCTTGTAGATTATGTTTTAGATTTTATAAAAGAAAATAAAATTGATTTAACAATAGACGAATGTTGGGTTGTTTTTGATAAAGATGACTTTGTCAAAGATTTTGATAATGCAATAAATAAAGCTGAAACAAATAACTTGAAAGTAGCATATTCAAATGAGGCTTTTGAATTATGGTTTTTATTGCATTTTAGTTTTATGAGCTCTGCAATAAGGAGAAAAGATTATAATAAAAAAGTAACGGAAAATTTAAGAAGATTAACGGGCGATAAAAAGTACAAATATAGCAAAACAACAGGTATATATTCACTGATTAAAGATAGGGAATCAGATGCGATAAAAAATGCAAAAAAACTTTTAAAGCAACATGCAGAAGAAAAATCTTTTTTGAAAAAGAATCCTTCAACCACTGTTCATTTACTTGTTGAAAAGTTGAATAAATTAAAAAAATAAGGAGTTTGAGGGAGGGGGAATTCACCCCTTTAATTCCCCCTCCCTCAAACGGAAAAAGAAATTTGAAAATTTTTTAAAACAAGTTTTCTTATCAGAAAACAAAAGAAAAGGAATACATCAGCTAACAGCGTATATCTGGTTACGGCTTTTATACAAAAGCCTCCACCCAAATTTACTTTTCGCTACGCTACAAAAAAAACTTCGTATATCCCTAACGTTGTGACGGAATTCAAATCTTTTTCCCGATTTTCAGCCGGTATTCAAAAAATTAGGAGACTTGACTGTTATTTTTCTCTTTTTATCTTTCGTGTGTTCAAAATTTATTTGGACGCGGTTTTTTGGTAATATTTCTTTTATCTGTTCCGCCCACTCCACAATTATGATATTTTTCGGATTCGCGACCATTTCCTCCCACCCTAAGTCAAGAATTTCCTTGGGGTCTTTTATGCGATAAGCGTCAATATGAATCAGGTGTTCAAAATCGGACCGCCCTGATGAACTCAATTTGTATTTTTTTTGTATGGCGAAAGTGGGGCTGGTTACCCTTTCTTTTATTCCCAGTCCTTCAGCGAACCCTTGCGTAAAGCTTGTTTTCCCACTTCCCAGCTCTCCCGTCAATGTGATTACCGTCGCGCCACCATCCGCTAGATTGAAAGATTTTTTTATCTTTCCCTCTCTTATTATTCCAACTAGAAAGCTTGCGAGTTTTTGGGTTTGGAAAAGATTGTCCGCAATGACGGTTTTTTTCATAATTAATAGTTAACCTTTGAAAGAAAGTTATTCTTGAAAGAGGTTTGGAAAATCAACGCAATATTTTTTTCAGTTTTTTTTCAATAACCCAAAAAACGGTAAAAACAAAGAGGGTTATCACTGTCACAAAAATGGCTATAAGATACAAATCAAAACCTATCGCCATTCCAATTCCGGCCGCCACCCACAGACCGGCGGCTGTCGTGAGTCCCGTTATCTTTGATTCTTTAAAAATAATCAGACCGGCGCCTAAAAAACCGATACCCACGATTATTTGAGAGGCCATTCTTAGCGGGTCAAAATTAGTAATGCCGCTGTTTTGCTGAAAAACAATGCGAGAAATAATAACAAACAAAGAAGACGCCATGCTAACCAAACCATAAGTTCTCATCCCCGCCATTTTTCCCGACAAAGACCTTTCCAACCCAAGAAGTCCTCCTAAAACCAAAGAGAGAAAAAGCTGAACAAAGATAATAAAATTGGCTCCGTCTAAGGCATTCATATATTTTTATTTTACCATATTACGCCCGGGGCGCAATTTTTTACTTCGGACGATATTGCAGAGCCTCAAAAATATGTTTTTCAAGGATATTTTCTTCTCCTTCAAGGTCTGCAATTGTGCGCGCCAATTTAATAACCCTATGATAGGCTCTCCCTGAAAAATTAAGGTTCTCAGCCGCTTTCAATAAAATATTTTTTACTTTTTCCGAGAGCGGGGCAAATTTTTCCAACTCGCGCATTCCCATTTCACTGTTCGTTAGAATCTTTGTTTTCCCTCCTGAAGATGGTTCACCTTTGATGGAAAACCTCTCTATTTGAATCTTTCTCGCTTTAATAACCCTTTCCCTTATTGATTTTGATTTTTCCTCATTACCTCTCTTGGCGGAAAGTTTTTCATACTCAACTTGAGGAACATCAATCCAAAGATCTATTCTGTCCACTATGGGTCCGGAAATTTTTCTTTGGTAACGTATAAGCGACCCTTGCGGACAAACGCAAGGCTTATTTTGAGAACCCTTATTCCCGCAAGGACAAGGGTTCATCGCGCAAACCATTATAAATCTGGCTGGAAATTTCAATGACCCTTTGGCTCTGGCAATTGTGATGTTTCCATCCTCTAAGGGTTGGCGGAGCGCTTCTATAACCCTCCTCTCAAATTCTGGGAATTCATCTAAAAAAAGAACTCCTCTATGGCTTAAGGTTATTTCTCCCGGCTTTGGATAAATACCTCCCCCAACTATTGATACATAAGAAGAGGTGTGATGAGGGCTGCGAAAAGGACGTTCTAGCATAAAACCTTCTTTTAAAGCTCCACTCACACTGTGTATTGCTGTTATTTCCAATACTTCATCAAAAGAAAGAGGGGGAAGAATGGTTGAAAAAGCTTTGGCAAGCATTGTCTTGCCTGTGCCCGGAGGACCGACCATTAAAATATTGTGGCCTCCGGCCGCGGCTATTTCCAAACCGCGCTTAGCGCTCTCTTGCCCTCTCACATCTTCAAAGCCTAGAGAAAAATTGTCTCTCTCTTCAACTATTTTAAAATCTATTTCTGCCACAGGAGATTCCACTAATGAAAATTCACTTTGTTTGCTGAAATGAGAAATAAGTTCGCTCAGATTTTTGCAACCAAAAACCTTAATTCCTTTTATTAAACTCGCCTCTTGAATATTTTTTTGGGGCACAAAAATCTCTTTGAATCCCATTTTTTTCGCAACTCCAACGGAAACCAGTGTTCCTTTAACAGAACGAATTGATCCATCTAAAGCCAATTCACCTAAGAAAACTTTATCTGTCGCGTCAAAAAAAATTTGTTTTGACGCAAGTAAATAAGCGAGAGAGATTGAGAGATCAAAAACCGGTCCTTCTTTTTTGAGGTCGGCTGGGGCAAGAGATATGATAACTTTTTGATTTTTCTTTTGAGGAGAAACAAGTCCTGAATTTTTAATGGCCGCCGATATTCTGTCTCTTGACTCTTCAACCGCTTTGTCCGGCAAACCAACAACGGAAAAAGAGTGAAGACCTTGAGAAATGTCCGCTTCAACATCAATAATATTTGCTCCCAAACCTATTGTTTGGATTGAATGAACTTTTACGGACATAAAAAAATATGTTTATGATTTATTTCGAGCGTCTTTGATGCAATATTCTGCCATTGGATAAGCCTCTAGTCTTTCTTCGTCTATCTCTTTGTTGCATATCTTGCAAATTCCGTAAGTTCCTTCATTGATACGCTTCAACGCTTTTTCAATTGACATGAGGTGTTTTTCAAAATTATTCTCAATAGCCTCTCTGTTTTCTTGCTCTTCAAAGGTGTCCGCCAATTCATTTTTATCAGAAACCATAACATTCATATCCGGCACGGTCGTTTCCCATTCACCAGGGGCCTGTAGATTAGGGCGCGCCACTCCGGACAACTCCTTTTCGGTCTCTTTTTTGTGTTCCTCCAGTTTCTTTTTAAAATATTCTATTTTTTCTTTTGATAACATAATGGCTCTATAATAACAAAAGGATGCGAAAACCGCAATTCTTTATTCATTTAAATATCTTGGAGAAGAAAATCTCCGAAAAATTTCTTTAAGGGCTTTCTCACCGAAGGATACCACTAAATATTTTTTTCCAATAAAAGAATACACTAGGAGTTTGTCGCCATTTTCTCCAAGCAACTCTCTTGTGTCTTTATTTTTAATTTCCATGTCTTTAAATATGTCTTTTTCTATCTTTTCCTTTTTAATACCTAAGGTACCACCAAGATCGGAAAAAATATTTTTTTCCCACCTCATCATACTCGCAAAAGCGTTTTCATAAGAAGTGACTCTAAAAACGAAAACTGGCTCATTTGTGGAGGAAGAGAAAATAAACAAATAAAATTTATCTCCCAGCGAGTCCAACAAACCTATGGGAGGAGAAATGCCGATACTCTTAAAAAAATCAGCTGTTGTTGTAAGAATTCTTACTCCTCTTTCCGATTTCTTAACAATAGGGAAATAACGAAGTTCTCCCTCGGGAATTTTTTCTTCCATTATTTGAGAAATTTCTTTGATATTGATTTCTTTTTCTGAATCAGAAATTATAATAGAACTCGGAAAGATTAAAATTTTGGTTTCTTTTTTTGTTTTTTGTTTAATGATTAAATACCCGGCTGTTCCCGCGGCGGTTAAAGACATTAAAAAAAGAAGTAAAACAAAAATTTTTAACAAGGTATTCTTTGTGTTTTTTTCTTTCTTTCGGGACGTGGCGCGAGAAAACTTTCTTTTTGATTCAGTGGCGGCCATATCAAGTATTGATATATTTTTCTTTTTTATATATTCAGAACTATCACTTTTCAGTGTTCTTAAATTTGGTATCTTGCTTTCTTTTTTGGGGGTATTATTTTCCATAATCATAAAATGTTCATCGGCATTATTAAATATCTAAAGGAGTTATCATCCGCTCCTGAAATAATAAGTGGTTTTTCTTCTCCTGAAAAACGAAGGATTATTTCTTTGGAAGAAATGTATTGCAGACAGTCAAATATATATCTATGATTAAAAGACATTTTTATTTTTTCCCCGGTGGTCTTCGCCTTTATTTTTCCCGTATGTTCTCCTGATTCTGAACTTGAAGTTGAAATGGTCATAAACTCGCTTTCTGGATCAACGCCTATGTTTATTTCATTGAGTTTTCCGGAAAAAATTGAAGCTGTTTTCAGTGCCGCGGAAAATGAATTTTTGTCCAAAACCGTGTCAGTGATAAACTTTGTCGGGATTATTTGCTGATAGTCGGGAAAAATTCCTTCAGTGAGCCGGGATATAAAATTAATTCCATCCAATGAAATGAATATTTGATTTTTGTTTAGGGTTAACTTTAACATACCTTTTCTTCCATCAAATATTCTTAATATTTCAGAGACACTTTTAATGGGGATAAGTATGTTTTTGAAACCGGGAAAAAATAAATTTGTTTTTTTTTCAGCCAACCTGAAAGAATCGGTGGCAACAAAAGTGAGAGGAATAGCTTTGTCGGATACCGCATAAACCGAAGATATTTCAGGTTTTATGTTTAAAAAAGAAGCCGCGTAATTCACCGACTTTAACCCTGAAATAAATTCACTTACGGGAATTTCAAAAATATTTCCCTCTTTGGCAATCGGTAATACGGGAAAATCATCGCAAGGCTGACCTTTAATCAATGTGGATGTGTCAGAAGTCAAAATAAGAAGACTGTTATGTTGAGATTCAAGTGTAATATTCTCATCTAAAGAGAGACTGGCGAGAAAATTATTAACAACCCCTGATGGGATGGTTATCATTCCTTTTTCCTCTATTTTTGCGGGTATTTCAACACTTAATCCTATTTCAAGGTTTGTTGACGTTAATTTTAATCTTCTTCCTTCCCCTGAAATTAAAATGTTGCTCAAAACAGGCAATGACAAATTTTTTCCCGTTATTTTTTCGCATAGCCCAACCGCCTCTTTAAGATTAGTTTTAGAACAAATTGCTTTCATTGATTTAATTTTGAATTTATTTGTTGATAATATAATAATATAAATTTTTTAAATTTTCTTTTTTATTACTACTATTAGCGCTTATAAATATGTTTATAAGCCATAAATATCTTTATTTTACCTCTCCCTTTCTCCTCTCATCCACTTGATATTCTGTAAGTAAACTCGGTTTTAAAAAGTGGATAAAATCAATATTATTTCTCTTAAAATAATATTGATTTTTTTATTCACTTTTTTTACACACTTTTTCCATAAAGTAGTAACCTTATATTTTCTATCTCCTCGTTTAATTTATCATCTTTTTTTATTGAATCCCTTATTTTTTTATAAGCGTGAATAACCGTAGTGTGATCCCTTTGCCCAAATTTTTGTCCAATATAAGGGTAGGAAGTGTTTAAATCTTGTCTTAATAAATACATAGCGACTTGTCTGGGTTTAACAACTTCTTTTCTCCTTGTTTTTTCAAACAAATTTTTTTCATTAATATTGTAAAAATCGGCAATCACCTTTATTACTTGGCTCATAGTTATTCTTTTAATCGGTTCGGAATTTTTTTTGATAAGTTCTTTTACCTCAACAAGGGAGAGATCCCTTCCCCGTATTTTATTCTGCCCCATAATTGAATTTAAGGACCCCTCAAGCTCCCTTATATTTTCTTGGACGGTCAGGGCTATGCATTCCAATATTTCTTGTTCTATTGAAAAATTATTTTCCTGCACTTTAGCCTCCAAAATAGCCAGACGGGATTCATATTCCGGTTTGGGAATATCAACCATCATTCCCCCTTCACACCTGGATCTCAATCTTTCTTCAAGCCCTGAAAGATGTTTTGGCGGTTTATCGGAAGAAAATATAATTTGTCCGTTTCTTTCATAAAGGGAATTAAAAATATGGAAAAATTCCTCCTGAATTTTAAGTTTTCCGGAAAAAAATTGAATATCATCTACTATTAAAAGATCATATTTTCTGTATTTTTCCTTAAAAGAAGGAATTGAGTTGTTGCGCATACTGAAAACAAAATCATTGGCGAATTTTTCTGAAGTGGTGTAAAAAATGTTAGCATTTTTGTTCTCTGATTTTATTCTGTTTCCGATTGCTTGAAGAAGGTGTGTTTTTCCCAATCCTACACCACCGTAAATAAACAAGGGATTATATGCTGTTCCTATATTTTTCGTCACAGCCAGCGCCGCCGCGTAAGCCACTTCGTTGAAGGAGCCGACGACAAAAGAATCAAAAGTGTATTTAGGGTTGAGGTTGGCCTCTTTATCTATGTTAAAATCGCTAAAACCCAATTGTTCATTACTTCCCGCTTCTTTTTCCGGCAAAATCGTTTCATTTTTTTTGCTTTCATCCTCTTTTTCTTGAGCGTTAATAAGATATTCAATGTTGCGGACATTAGGTTCAATGGAATGAATGGCCTTGAGAATGAATTTATTGTATTTTGTTAAAAGCCATTCTTTTACGAATATATTTGGAACACTAAGATAAATAACCCCGTTTTTTTCATCAACAATACTTGTATTTTTAAACCATGTTATAAAATTAGCCCGGGAAACATTGAGTTCTATTTCAACCAGAGCATCCTCCCAAAGTTTTTTGTAATCCAATTTCATTGATTCGTATTATATCAAAGTTATTGATAAAATGTTTGAGTATCAAAAAAGGGCAAACATTGCTATTATGTTAATAATATGTGGATGACATGTGAATATTGATTATTTAAAAATACGTTGTCTTATTTGTGTTGAATAATATGCCTTTAAAAATTAAAAGAATTAATAAAGAATTGTTTAAAAAAGTGTTTTCCTCCGGGAAAAACGTTTATTCAGACTTTATTTTCTTGAAAAAACTAAAAATCAAGGAAAAGAATAAATTCTTTTCCTTTGTTGTGTCAAATAAAATTTCCAAAAGGGCGGTTGTTCGCAATAAAATTAAAAAGAGGGCCCGCCATATTACCGACAAAATAGCGCCTTCTTTAATCCCTGGTGTGGCTGTGGCGGTTTTTTTTAAAAAAGGAGCGGATAAGTTTGATTTTAGAGAAATGGAGGAAAAACTCATCTCTCTCTATAAAAGAGCGGAAATTTTACAATAAAGCAAATTACTGTATAGTTAAAACATAAATGTTCAGTTTTCTTATTTCCATTTATAATGTTGTCTTTTATCAGCCACTATTGAACGGCTTGGTTTTTTTGATTAATGCCATGCCGATGCATGATATTGGCTTTGCTGTTATTTTATTGACAATCATTGTTAAATTCATAATCTTTCCTTTTCAGCACCGGTCAATTATGACCCAAAGAAAAATGCGTGAACTTGGTCCGGAGTTGAAGAGAATCAAAGAAAAATATAAGAAAGACAATCAGACACAAGCGAAGAGAACGATGGAACTTTACCGCGAACACGGCATTAATCCTTTGTCCGGTTTTCTTATTCTGTTGATACAGCTTCCTCTTTTTATCGCCCTTTATAAAATTTTTATGGGTGGAATAAATTTTGACACTTCTATAATTTATTCCTTCATACACATTCCTCAAAATATCAATATTAATTTTCTCGGTTTTTTTGATATGACGCAACGAAGTTATTTTTTAGCCGCACTGGCGGGAATTTCTCAATTTTTTCAAATGAAATTATCAATTCCAGTCCCTGAAAAAACAAATAATACTAAAAAAACATTTAAAGACGATCTGGCAAGGAGTATGGGGGTTCAAGCAAGATATATAATGCCCGCCTTTATCTTTTTTATCGCTTTGAAGTTTTCCTCAGCGATGGCTCTTTATTGGACAACAATGAATATTTTTGCTATAGTGCATGAAAGTGTTGTAAAAAGACAGGCCGAAAAAATAACGAAAATAACCCAAAAAAATGGAGAAACAACTGGAAATAATAAAATCGCTGATTGAGGGCATTCTTGAAAAAATGAATGTGGGAGGGGAAGTGTCTGTTAAGGAGAGCGCCGAATGTTCCCAATTTATTATCAAGACGGGTGAAGCGGGGATTTTAATAGGGGAAAACGGGCAGCATTTGGCCGCTCTCAATCATATTTTAAAAAAAATAATTGAAAATGAATTTAGAAAAAATGATCTGGAGAGAATTTATTTTATGGTTGACATCAATGATTATCAGGCGAAGAAGAATGAGGAATTAAAAAATTTGGCGCGGATGGGCGCCCAGAGGGCGAGATATTTCAAAAAAGATGTAACACTTAAACCGATGAATTCGTATGACAGAAGAATTGTCCATGCCTCTTTGACCGAATATCCCGATATTGAGACTGGAAGCATAGGACAAGAGCCGGAAAGGAGGGTTGTAATCAGACCGTACTCAATGACGCAAGATTAAGGCTTAGGATTAATTCTTTAAAAAAGAAGACGAATTTAAAATTTAATTTTTATTTTTAAAAGTCTTGGCTGTCAAAAAAAAGAGTGTTTTATATTATTCTCCGCGGTTGACCCGCGGCTTTTATTTATGTTAAGATATCACAATGCAAATAAAAATAAAAAAACTTTCAGGGTCTGAGGTTGAGATTGAGGGAGAGATAACGGCTGATGATTTTGAATCAAAAAGAGGGGTAGCATTAAAGGAAATCTCCATAGGGGTCAATATCCCCGGGTTTCGTCCCGGACATATTCCCGAAAAAGTATTGGCGGACAAAATAGGAGAACAGGCAATTTTAGAGAAGATGGCAGAGATGAGTCTACAAAAAGCCTACCCCTCCATAATAGAGAAAAATAAGATTGAAGCTATTGGACGCCCTGAAATAACCATCACAAAAATCGCGGCGAACAACCCTTTATGTTTTAAAATAAAAACGGCGGTGTTGCCTGAAATGGAGTTGCCGGATTATAAAAATATTGCTTCTCAGGTTGTGAAAAAAAAGGAAGATGTTTCGGTTGAGGATAAGGAGGTTGAGCAAACCATTGATTATTTAAAAAAATCCCGCGCCCGCAAAGATGAGAATGGGAAGGAAATTATTCCTGAGCTGAATGATGAGTTTGTCAAAGAGCTCGGGCAATTTAAGGATGTGGAGGATTTTAAAAACAAAATAAAGGAAAATATACTTTTAGACAAGAAGATGAAAATGAAAGAAAAAAAGAGGCTGGAAATTCTTGATAAAATAATTTCTTCAATGAAAATTGAAGTCCCCGAGATTCTCGTTGGGGCGGAGAAGAACAAAATACTCAACGAAACAAAGTCCAATATCTCTCAAATGGGAATGAAATGGGAAGATTATTTAAAACACGTCAA
Source organism: uncultured Candidatus Saccharibacteria bacterium (assembly GCA_964456855.1). Taxonomy (GTDB): domain Bacteria; phylum Patescibacteriota; class Minisyncoccia; order UBA9983; family UBA9983; genus SZUA-82. The sequence goes on from CAYWCU010000010.1 coordinate 30,228, forward strand.
AAAAACAGAAGAGGAAATGTTGGCGGGATGGGAGAATGATGCCGTAAAGAGAATTAAACACAGTTTAGTTCTTAATAAAATGGCGGAGGCGGAAAAAATTGAAGTTTCTGAGGGTGATATCAATAAGGAGACGGAAAAAATAGTTGAGCACTATAAAAATGGAGGGCAGGATGTTGATCAAAACAGGGTCAAAGAATATACATATAATATGTTGAAAAATGAAAAATTATTTCAACTTCTTGAAAAATGTTAATTCCAACAGTAATTGAAAAAACTCAATATGGAGAAAGGGCTTATGATATTTACTCCCGCCTTTTAAAGGACAGGATTGTTTTTCTGGCGGGTCCGATTAATGATGGGATGGCAAACACAATAATCGCGCAGTTGTTATTTTTGGAGGCTCAGGACAACAAGAAAGATATTAGTCTCTATATTAACTCTCCGGGAGGTTCTGTTACCTCCACTTTGGCGATTTATGACACGATGCAACATATTAAGCCGGATGTTTCTACTATCTGTGTCGGTTTGGCGGCGTCTGGGGGGGCTATTCTTTTAGCCGCCGGGCAAGCTGGAAAAAGATTCGCTTTGCCGAATGCCGAAGTGATGATTCATCAAGTGATGGGTGGCGCGGAAGGTCAGGCTGTTGATATCGCCATTCAGTCACGGCATATTCTTAAAGTAAAAGACAAACTGAACAAAATTCTCTCAAAACACACTAGACAGCCCGTGGCGAAGGTGGAAAAAGACACGGATAGGGATTATTTTATGGAATCCGAAGAAGCCAAAAAATACGGCATCATAGACATTGTGCTAAAAAATAAAAATAATCTTAAATAAAAAGAGATTACAATAGTTTCTCTATTAAGCTTTTTCCGGTCATACTGCCTGGTTTTTTTAATCCCAATAATGCTAAAACAGTTGGCGCCACGTCTGTGAGGGTTCCTTTCACTTCTGCATACAATTTATTCACTTCCTCTTTTTCAAGCGGTTTGGCGCGCTTAAACTCATTGGCTATGAGGTAAAAAGGGACGGGATTGGATGAATGCATACTTTTTTTCTCTCCTGTCAGCTTATAAAGTTTTTCTTCGGCGTTGCCGTGATCGGCGGTAATAACCATAACGCCACCGATTTTCAATATCTTCGGCATTATTTTGCCGATACACTCGTCTATTTTTTTAATCGCCTTGGCGGTGGCTTCAAGTTTTCCTGTGTGTCCAACCATGTCGGCATTTGCGAAATTAACTACAATTAGGTTATATTTTTCAAGATTAGAAATAATAGCCTCAGTAACCTTGTCAGCCGACATTTCAGGGAGGAGATCGTAAGAAGGGACATTCGGAGAAGGAATAAGAATCCTATTTTCCCCTTCAAACGGTTTTTCTTCTCCTCCATTTATAAAAAAAGTGATATGGGCGTATTTTTCAGATTCAGCGATATGCAGTTGTTTTAAACCCATATCCGAAACAATCCTTGCTAAAGGGTATTCAACAGCCGCTGACTTAAAGGCCGGGAAAATAAATCCCTCCGTTTCTTTTTCCTTGTGTGAAGCGGAAATTTTTTTGTCATATTCAGTCATAGTAACGAACAATAGATTCTCTATTCTTTTTCTGGGAAACTTATCAAACTGCTTATCAACAAATGCGCGCGTGAGCTGCCTCGGGCTATCTTCTCTGAAATTATAAAAAATAACGGCATCGTTGTCTTTTATTCTTCCTTCGCGCCCCTCAATCGCAGCGGGTTCTATGGTGGCGTCAAAGATATCTTTATTGTATTGGCTTTTTATATATTCAGAAGGAATTCGGAATGAATTTCCTTTCCCCTCGGTAAAAACATCATAAGCCTTTTCTATTCTGTCCCAGTTATTATCCCTATCCATTGCGTATTTTCTCCCCACGATGGAAACTATTTTTGCGTTGGGATATTGCTCGGAGAGGTCCGCTTCTAATTTCTTATAGAAAGAAAAACCTTCTTTTTGGTAAGCGTCCTTTCCATCTGTAAAAAGGTGGAGAAAAACCTTCTTTACGTTGTTCCTCTTAGCGAAATCAAGAAGAGAATAAAGATGTTCCGCGTAGGCGTGGACGGTGCCCGAGGAAAAAAGACCCAGCAAGTGTAAAGAGGAATTATTCTCCTTAATATGTTCCACGGCCCGCAGAAAAGCTTTGTTTTCAAAAAAAGTCCCATCTTCTATTGAGTTTGATATTCTGGGGAGATAATTGAGAATAATTTTTCCAGCACCAATATTTAAATGACCTACCTCGCTGTTCCCCTCCTTTCCCCATGGTAGCCCCACAGCGATTCCTGAAGCTTGTAGTGTTGTAAAAGGGAAGCCCCGCTCAATTTCTGAAAAATTAGGTCTTTTAATAATTTCCCACGGAGAACCTACTCGGTCTTGAGGAACACCAAAACCATCCAGAATAATCAAAAGAACAGGATTATATTGTTTCATATGTTTCTAAGTTTATCACAAAAATTTCTTCAAGATAAGTTTAAATTTTCTTATTGTTTCACAGGGAGTTCCTTAAATAAAGAAAGTTTCATATTTTTTTTGACAACCGGACCCAAGTTTGTTAATATGAGGATGACGAATTATTATTTAATTTCGGCATCGTTCGGGATTTAGACCCATTAAAAAATATGGAAAAGACGAACTATATGCTTTATTTTTATGAATTTAACCAAAGTGGTCCTTTTGGTCGGTTTTTCCGGCTTGGGAGGGACGGTAATCGGCTATTTTTTGCATCAACTGATTGTTCTGCAGAGAAAAAATTCAGCCGAATTTAAGACCAAACAATTGCTTTTAGACGCCAAAGCGCGCGCCCAAAAGGCTATAGAGGAGGCGACTAAGAAGGCGGAGAACATACTCGGAGAGGCAAAAAAGGAGGAAAAAACCTCTCTTCTTCAGGCTAGAAAAATTGAGGAAAGAATCCTCCAAAAGGAGGAAAATGTGGAAAAAAGAAGAGTTGAAAATGAAAAAGCCGCTCAAGAGATTCAACTAAAAATAAGTCTCATCCAAAAAAAGAAGGAAGAACTGGGGGTTCTTGAAGGGAAAAAAATATCAGACCTTGAAAGAATTGCCTCGCTGACCGAAGAAGATGCCAAAGGCGAGTTAATTAAAGAGGCAGAGAAAAAGTATGAAGAGGATATAATTGGTCGCATGCAAAAACTTGAGTTGGCGGGAAAGGATGAACTTGAAAAAAAAGCCCGAGATATTTTAGTCGGGGCAATCCAACGACTTGCATCTTCAACAGCCTCTGAGGTAACAACCACAGCTGTTTCCATTCCCTCTGATGACATTAAAGGGAAGATTATTGGCAAGGAGGGGAGAAATATTAGGGCGCTTGAGAGGGCCGCCGGAGTGGAAGTGATTGTTGATGACACTCCCGGTTCTATTGTTGTTTCCGCCTTTGATCCTATTCGCAGACATGTAGCCAAAATAGCTCTTGAAAACTTGATTTTGGATGGAAGAATTCAACCTGCACGCATTGAGGAGATGGTTGAAAAAGCGAGAGAGGAGATTGATAAAAAAATCAAACAAAAAGGAGAGGCGGCCGCTTATGAGGCTGGTGTGATTGATATTGACCCAAGACTGATGTCAATTCTTGGGCGTCTTTATTTTAGAACGAGTTATGGGCAAAATGTTCTTCAGCACTCTATTGAAGCCGCTCATATCGCGGGCATCCTTTCCGCCGAGCTGGGAGCTGACGCCGCCCTGGCGAAAAAAGCCGCCCTTCTTCATGATATTGGCAAGGCAATGGACCATGAAGTTCAGGGGACGCATGTTGAAATAGGAAGAAGGATACTTCAGAAATTTAACGTTGATCCAAAGGTTATTTCAGCGATGCAATCTCACCACGAGGAATACCCATATGAATCAATAGAGGGGATAATCGTTCAAGTGGCAGATGCTATTTCCGGCGCCAGACCGGGTGCCAGAAGAGATACCATTGAGAACTACTTAAAGAGATTGGAAGAGCTTGAGAGTATTGCCAATTCCTTTGATGGGGTTGAGAAATCTTACGCAATCCAGGCAGGAAGGGAAATAAGGGTTTTTGTTTCTCCTGAACAAATTTCAGACCTTGAGGCTAAAAAATTGGCCCGCGATATAGCTGACAAAATTGAAGAAGATTTGAAGTACCCCGGTGAAATAAAAGTGAATATGATAAGAGAATCAAGAATTATAGAATATGCCAGGTAAGAGGGCATTCTGTTTTTTCTGTAAATGGCGTTGTAACTATGGAAGTTATTTTGCTATACTTATACTAGTACTAGCGCAGGTCGAAATTATCAGAGTATCCAGTAGTTGATATATTGACATCATGTCCGCAATAACGGAATTTGATTGTCAAAGTTCAACTACTGATGACTTAATTATGAATAAAGCAGATCTTGCAGATGTTGTTCACGAAGTTGTCGGAGGGACTAAGGTTGATTCCGAGAGAGCTATTGAAGCCATAATCAACACCATTACGGAATCCCTCAAAAAAGGTGAAGAGGTTTCAATTGCTGGACTGGGAATTTTTTCAGCCAAAGAAAGGGCGGCTCGCCAGGCGCGCAATCCGCGAACCGGTGAAGTTGTTCAGGTCCCGGCGATGAGGGTGCCAAAATTCAGGCCAGCCAAGCACTTAAAAGATTCGGTAAGATAAATTTTTCTGGCCCAAAAAATCAAAATCCGCCCATAAAGGGCGGATTTTGATTTTTTTAGTTTCAAATCTTTTACAAATAAATTCTTTTAATTCTTGAATTAAGGCGAGTAATTATCTCATAATTTACGGTTTGGGCCAGTTTTGCCAAACTGTCGGCCGTTATGTTTTTCCCCATTAAAACAACCTCATTTTTTGTTTTTACCCCTCTAATGTCCGTCACATCTATTATTACCATATCCATAGAAACAATTCCCAATATCCTCGCCTTTTTGCCGAGAACTTCTACTTCTGCTTTATTGGAAAAAAGGCGATTATATCCATGCCAGTAACCGATTGGAAGAATTGCTATCTTTGATTTTTTGGAGGTTTTAACGGTAAAATTATATCCTATTCCTTCCTTTTTTGGGATTTTTTTAATTTCACTGATTATTGTTTTCCAAGTTATAGCGGGGAGCAGAATGATTTTTTTTGCAAATCTTTTTTTTATTTTTTCAGAAGGCCACAAACCATAAAGACCTATACCAATACGCATCATATCCATTTTTGATTCAGGAAAGATAAGCGCTCCTCCTGTGGATGCCGCATGTTTAATTGGGTTAAAGCCGGCGTTTTTGGTCATCCTTGTTGTTTTTTGGAAGATTGAAAACTGCTTTTTTGTATCATTCAAATCTTGAGGTTTTTTTGCATTCGCAAAATGAGTGTAAATTCCTTCAACCGCCACACATTCCTTTTTTTCTTTTAATTCTTTTAATAATTTGGGCAGTTCATTCGGCAAAAATCCTTGGCGGTGCATGCCCGTATCAATTTTAAGGTGAATTTTTATCGTCTTTTTTAAATCTAATTCAAAAAGGTCTTTAAGATGACTGAACGAAGAAACAGTGATACTCACATTCTTTCTAACCGCCTCTGGGATGTTCTCTTTTGGGGTGTAACCCAGTACCAGAATGGGTTTCTTAATTCCTTCATTCCTTAGGGTGAATGCCTCAAGGGAAGAGTCAACCCCCAACCAATCAATCCCTAATTTTTCCATTTCCTTGGAAAAATCAATCAAACCATGACCGTAGGCATTTGATTTTACCACTGACATCAGGCGGCAATTTTTAGGAGTGATGGATCGGAATGATTGATAGTTTTTTTTAATCGCTTTCTTGTCAACTTCAATCCATGTGCGAATATGAGATAATTGGTTGTTTTTTTTCATGTTCTGGTGCGGGATACCGGAATCGAACCGGTCACCTCTGCTTGGAAGGCAAATATTATACCAATTAACTAATCCCGCATTTTGCGCCCATAGGCGACTCTTTTTTGTGGCACCCAATTTTTCCTTGTAGTCATACCGAGTATCGCTCCTTGCACATTTTTTTCTTGACCAACCTGTTTTAATTCTAACAAAAAAAAAGAAACAAATAAACCCCCAGGCTTTTATGCCAAAGGGGTAAATTTGTAAAGCGAGGGTGGTTATTCAGCTTCTTTTTCTTCCTCCACCTCAACTCCTTCTTCTTTAACTTCAACTTCTCCACCTTCTGTTTTTTCTTCCCCCTCAACTACCACCTCTTTTTCTTCCACAGCCTCGTCTCCATCGCAACTGCTGCAGTTGTTCAAAATGTCTTTTTCCATAATAATATTTATTTGATTCTAATAAAAAACGACCTTTTCAGGTACTTTCATAATCCATTATAGTTTTTTAATTGAAAAAGTCAACCCTTTTGAGTTATAATGGAATTAATGTCACAAAATATTTATGATTTACTCAGGAGTTTCCTTGAACATCTTGAAATTGAAAAAGGAAGAAGTATTAAAACAATTGAAAATTATAATAGATATTTAAGGTGTTTTTTTGACTTTTCCAAAATAAAAGTTCCCGAGCAAATTAAGGACGAAATTGTTACATCCTTTCGTTTATGGCTCAATAGACGTCCGGGACCAAAAGGAGAAGGTGGAAGAAGGGAAACAATCAAGAAAAAAACCCAAAATTATTATCTCATCGCTTTAAGGGTTTTTTTAAAATATTTGTCAAAACGCGGAATAAAATCATTGCCTCCCGAGAGAATTGAGCTTGCGAAGATTTCTCAGCGCTACCTCAATCTTATAAATGAAGAAGAGTTGGAGGCCCTTTTAGCCTCCCCTAATGGACAAGACACCAAATCTCTTCGCAATAAATCCATATTAGAGTTGTTATTTTCCACGGGTTTGCGCGTTTCTGAACTCTGCTCTCTTAACAGAAATCATATTGAAGATTCCAAAAATGGAGAATTCTCAATTAAAGGAAAAGGGGGTAAAATAAGGGTTGTTTTTATATCGGATAACGCAAAAGATTCCTTAAAAAAATACCTAAAAAAGAGGACAGATATGGACCCGGCCTTATTTGCGAGAATTCCAATTCATACACAACCTCCTGAAAAGAGTTTACGCCTCACATCTCGTTCTGTTGAAAGAATTGTGAAACATTGTGCCATTCAGGCCGGAATTTCAAAAAAAGTGACTCCACATGTCATCCGGCACTGTTTTGCGACAGATCTGTTGTCTGGAGGAGCTGATATTCGTTCTGTTCAATCATTACTCGGGCATTCAAACATAACAACCACTCAAATTTATACACACGTGACCGATAAACACCTCAGGGACGTCCATAAATTGTTTCACGGGAAAGCGCGCAAAAAAATTACTTAACCCACCATTTTTTTCGGATTGTTTCAATTTCCTTTTTTTCCTTTTCTTCTTTTACATCTCTTGCTTTTTGCGCTATTTCCGCCAGTTTTTCCTCAGGGAGAGTGGAGAGCCCTTTCACTCGCTCCCGAAGGTATTCAAATGTATTCAACCGTGGATTTTTGAAAGTTTCCTCTAAAAGAATATGTAAAATAAAGCCTATTTTAGGACCAGGTTTTTCTCCCGTAATTCTCATCACTTCTTCCCCTTTTATTTTAAGCATATTTACCGATATAGGGGATCTCATAGCCTCTTCAATCATCGCTTCGTATTTTCTAAGGCGATAAGGAGCTTCTTTTGGTCTGCCCATTCCGATTCGGTCGCAAAATCTCACCTTCATTAAGTCCCAAATATTTTCGGGACCGACATTTCGCACGGTTCTCCTTACGGCGGATAAAGTTATTGTCTCAGTTTCTGAGAAAAAAAGATGATATCTTACAAGTTTCGAAACCAATTCTATTGTTTTTTTGGGAAATTTAAGGCGAGACAATATTTTTGCCGTCATTCTTCCCCCTATAACATCGTGTCCATAGAATGTCCAATCCCCCTTTTCTTTATTGCGTCTTCTGGATGCGGGTTTTCCTATATCGTGAAACAAACTTGCCAATCTTATTTCCAGCTTCCATTTTTTACCGGCTGCGTGACCAAGACTCCTTAGGTTATGTTCCCAAACCGTAAATTTATGAGCTTTATTCTGTTCTACCCCAATTCCCTCTTCAAGTTCAGGAACGATATATTTTAAAACTCCCAAGTTTTTTATCATCATTATTCCTGTACTCGGTTTTTCCGCCATTACTATTTTAATAAATTCATCCCTTATTCTTTCTTTAGCTATTATTTTTAAATTATCCGCTTTATTTTTTATTGCTTTTTGGGTCTTCTCTTCAATTATAAAACCTAATTCAGTTGCAAATCGTATTGCCCTTAATATTCTTAAAGCATCCTCTTCAAAACGCTCTTCAGGTTTTCCAACAGCCTTAATAATTCTTTTTTTTAGATCTTCTTGACCTCCAAACAAATCCACTATTTCACGTGAAACAGGATTCATCGCCATGGCATTTATTGTAAAATCCCGTCTCATAAGGTCATTTTCAAGATTATGGGTAAATTTAACTTCGTCAGGATGCCTTTTGTCAGAATATTTTGATTCCAGGCGATATGGCGTAATCTCAATAATTCTAAGCGTTTCATCATCTTTAATTGATTCATTTATAACGGCAACCGTGCCAAATTTATTTTCATAAACTGTTTTAGAAAATAAATTTTGTATTTGTTCCGGACTGGCATTTGTTGTTATATCCCAATCTTTCGGTTTTCGGATTGCCTTGTTTTTTAGAATTTCACCTAATAATAAATCTCTAACACACCCCCCCACTAAATAAGCCTCAAAACCGGCATCAGAGAGGGTTTTAATTATTTCAACAATAATTTTAGGAATTTCATATTTCATTTTTTTTGTGTCCCCGCGGGGAATCGAACCTCGATTTCAGCCTCCGGAGAGCTGCGCTTTATCCGTTAAGCTACGGGGACAAAAAGGTTTATTACTTTTGTCACCTTTGAATTATATCATTTTTGTAGTAAAATAAAAATAAAGAATATGCCCTCGTGGTGAAATGGATATCATGACAGGCTTCGGACTTGTTGTTGGGGGTTCGAGTCCCTCCGAGGGCACATATTTTTATGTTTACTTATTGTGTATATATTGTGGACAAATTGTTTATAACATTCTTTCTAAAATTTTAATGGACATTGTCCATTAAAATTTTAGAAAGAATGTCCGTTAGAAACAGTGTTTCCTGCAATCAATATTCGCAAGGTGTTTAAATGAAGGTAAAAATTAAAATTTATGGAAATGTTCAAGGGGTGTTTTTTAGAGATTTTGTTAAAACAAAATCAAGTGAGTTGAATCTTTATTGTGAGGTTGAAAATATGCCGGATGGAACCGTGAAAATTATTCTTAAAGGCGAAGATAAAAATATTCAACGCATGATTGAACACTGTAAATCAGGACCGCCTTTGGCGGATCGTGTCAAATCATTTAACCATGACACCGAAACTATCTTGAATGCATCACGGAAAA
>CAYWCU010000011.1:0-39589 GCA_964456855.1 uncultured Candidatus Saccharibacteria bacterium
TATCTTTTCCAGAACGGAACCCATATCCAAAATCGGTTTCTGGGGTTCGTTTTCCAGGGCTGTTTGTTTTTCAGGTTTTTCAAAAGGCATGGTTTTTTTACGTTTTTTCCTGTTGGTTGCTTATTCGGTCACTGTTGATTAAGAATATAAATCCTATCTAAAGATTACCACAAAATCTTGATTAAGAAAGGCGGAATTCCCGGAAATATTCAAGCGCTTTCGTCCCCGAAACGGAACGAGAGCGTGTTGTATTCTTCCGCGCCGTAAACGCAGACCCCTTCTTCGCGCCACAGGACGAACTCGGCAACGCCCGCGTCAAGCGCCATCTTACTGCACATCGTGCAGTAAGGTTCTCCCGCCATTGACGGTTTTTCTGTTGAGTCCAGGCGAATGAAATACAGCCTTGATCCGACCAATTTGCCGGGGTTTTTCGCCAGCGCGTCCATTATCGCCCTTTGTTCGGCGTGGACGCAGCAAGTTTTGTCCGTCACTTTTTTGTGGTAAGAATTTTTTTTGCAAGAACATCGCCTCTGGTTTTCGGAGTTCCCGGGCGGACTGTTGAATCCGCTTCCGATTATTTCGCTCGCTTTAACAATCACCGAGCCGCATTTTGATCTCTCACAGGAGGCGAGTCGGGCCACCTTGGCGGCTTTGTTGACGTATCCAAACGCTTCCTTTTCTTCTTCTCCAGACAAAATTTTCATGTTGTTAATATTATCACAAAAACTCGAACTCGCGAATTATGCCTTCGTGCATAACTTTCCAGGAACTGCTCTCGGGGTGCTTTTTTTGACTTTTGGGCGTCTTTGCGGTATAGTTGAAACATTGTTAAGCGCCCATCGGGGCTTTTTATTTTTAATATTATGGAAATCAGAAACATAGCCATTATAGCCCATGTTGACCATGGAAAAACCACCTTGACTGACGCGATTATGCGCCAGACGGGGATGTTTGAGACGGGAATGAGCATGGACACGGACGCGATTGAGTTAGAACGGGGCATCACGATTTACGCCAAAAACACGGCCACCATATATAAGGGGACTAAAATAAATATCGTGGACACTCCCGGGCATGCTGACTTCGGTTCTGAGGTTGAACGGGTTTTGCGTTCTATTGATTCCGTTTTACTTGTCGTTGACGCGCAGGAAGGTCCTATGCCACAAACTCGTTTCGTGCTTAAAAAATCTCTTGAACTCGGACTTAAGCCGATTGTCGTTATAAATAAAATAGACAAGCCGGCGGCTGACCCCGCGAAGGCGGAAGAGCAGGTGCTTGAGCTTTTTATGGATCTTGGCGCGACTGATGAGCAGATGAATTTTTCCGTGATATACGCGGTGGGAAGGGACGGTGTGGCGATGAAAAACCTTGATGACGAAAGAAAGAATATGGACCCGCTTTTGGACGCGATAATCGCGAGCGTTCCACCGGCACCGAACAACACCGAGTTGCCCTTGAGAGCCCAGCCGTTCAGTTTGGCATATGATAATTTCTTGGGGCGTTTGGCGGTGGCGAGAATTTATGAGGGAACTGTCCGTGTCGGGCAAGGCGTTTTTATTCTCACCCCGGAAGGAGAAAAGAGGACTGGCAAGATTACAAAACTGTTCACTTTCAAAGGTTTGGCGCGCGAGGAGACCGAGGAGGCGTTCGCGGGAGATATTGCTATGATTGCCGGACTGTCGGATATTTTTATCGGCGAAACGATATGCTCCGAAGAGAAAGCTGAGCCACTGCCGGCGATTAAAGTTGACGAGCCGACCATTACGCTTAATTTTCTGATAAACAATTCACCTTTCGCCGGCCGTGAAGGAAAGTTTTTGACTTCACGCCAGATTCGCGAGCGCCTGGAAAAAGAGCTTGAGGTAAATGTCGGGCTTAAGGTTGATTTTACGCAACCCGAATCCTTCAAGGTTTATGGAAGAGGCGAGCTTCATATTGTTGTTCTACTTGAAAATATGCGTCGTCAAGGATACGAAATGCAGGTTTCCCAACCGCAGGTGATTATTAAAGAAATTGACGGACAAAAAGCAGAGCCGTTTGAGGAAATTACCGTTGATGTTCCGAACGAGTTTCAGGGGGTGGTGATAGAAAAACTCGGTAAGAGAAAGGTAATAATGAAAGATATGAAGCAGGAAGACAGCACCACGAGAATTATTTTTGAAGGGCCGACTCGGGGTCTTTTGGGATACCGTGGCGAGTTTACCGTTGACACGAAAGGGGACGGGATTTTAACAAGCCGTTTTGTCGGATTCAGACCGTATGTGGGAGAAATAGAAAAAAGGGCGACCGGCTCTATGACATCCATGGCTTCCGGCAAGGCACTCGCCTTTTCGCTCAATAATTTGCAGAACAGAGGGACTTTGTATATCGGACCCGGGACGGAAGTTTACGAGGGGATGGTTATCGGCAACACCTCAAAAGGTGATGAGATGGCGGTCAATCCGGTCAAAGGAAAAAACCTCACCAATATGCGCGCCTCCGGTTCGGACGAGAATGTTCAGCTTGCCCCACCACAGCCGCTCACGATAGAATCCGGATTGGAGTTGATGTCCGGCGACGAATATCTCGAAGTTACCCCTCATAATGTTCGTTTGCGAAAACAGATTCTCAAAGAAGGAGAGAGAACCAAGACTAGGAGAAGGAGCTAGTTTTATGCCCGTAGGCGGACAAAGGCGACATCTCTCAATTATTCTCGCAGACCATTGACTTTTTTGTATCCTCTGGTATATTGCAGAAAGAATTCTAGCAGAAAATTTTAAAATATATTGAGGAGGGTTTATGAACAAAGGAATAGTTCTCTATCTGGTGGTTTTTCTATCACTAATAATTCTTTTTATTGGAATGGAGAGGGGCAAAAAGAATTATTATATAGTTGAAGGGAAAATTATTCAAATAACAAACGAAGGGGATTTTTTTTCAGTTGCCGTTGAGACCTGCGATGGAGGAAAAGCAGGTCTCAAGTTTTGGAAAAAAGGAAATGGGAGAAATTTCACCTCGCGACTTGGGTTGCTATTAGAACAAGGAGACCTGATTAAGGTCCAGGTTCTAGAGAGCGAGGGGGAGGAGAGAACGGCGCGCGCCATTCTCTCCGTAAAATAAGACCCTTACGGTCCCGGAAACAAAAACCGGGACCTTTTTATTTTTAGGTGTTTTTTTATTTTTAAAAATTTGGTAGTATAAAGATATGAAAATAAACATAAAGGCGACAAATTTTGAGCTTACGCCGGCTATCAAGGAGTACATTGAGGAAAAGGTTGGAGGGTTGGAGAAGTTTATTCATCATCCCGATAGCAGTATTCAAACGTGGGTTGAAGTCGGTCTCACAACGAGGCACCATCAAAAGGGTGATATTTACCGCGCTGAAATTCAGATAAGCCTCCCTCATATTGTGAACGGAGTTCGCGTTGAATCTGAACAGGAAGGATTATACGCCGCCATTGATGATGCGAGAGATGAGATGAAAAGGGAGTTGATTAAGATTAAAGAAAAAGGAACAACGCTTGTTAAGCGCGGAGCCAGATTGTTTAAAAAAATAATTTCATTTTCTCGTGATTAGGAAACAGGTTCATTGGCTTATATTTATTGTTATCGTGGCTGGCGTTCTCTTGGCGCTCATGGGTTTTTATAATGGTTTAAAAAATGCCAAAAAAATTATGGATAATTCACAAGCAAATTTAATTCGCTCAGAAACCGACAACCCGGTGGCCGACATTAAAACGAACCTCGGCCTTATCAGGGTTGAGCTTTTTGAGAAAGATGCTCCAGATACTGTCAAAAACTTCATAAAGCTTTCAAAATCCGGCTTCTATGACGGAACAAAGTTCCATCGTGTTATTAAGGGTTTTATGATACAGGGAGGTGATCCGAACAGTAAAGACGGAGATTGGTCAAATGATGGAATGGGAGGTCCGGGGTATGTTTTTGCTGATGAGATAAACAATCATAAAATAGTCCGCGGAGTCATTGCAATGGCGAATTCCGGTCCGAACACGAATGGTAGCCAGTTTTTTATCGTTACCGCCGAAAGTGCCCCGTGGCTTGACGGAAAACACACGGTTTTTGGAAAAGTGATTAACGGAATGGAGGTCGTGGATAAGATTGAAAATCTTCCAACAAATCAAAATGACCATCCACTGCAAGACGCAATCGTAGAATCAATAAAAATTATCAAATAGCTTCACACCGGGTTGGAAAAATCCCAAAAACCGCGATTGATTTTCGCGATAAATTATGATTGATAAAATATTATTTTATGCCGCCATTGGAATTTTATTTTTCCTCGTCGCCTATGCTTTTATAGGGGGCTAGTTGATTCTCAAATTGGAGGGTGGAAAACTTGTTAGTTGTTTCTTTTTGTTATTTTTTTAACGAAATTTTCCGCTTCTTTGTTTCCTCTCAAAAAGTCTCCAAGAGACATTTCTTTTTTCCCCTCTGGTTTGACGCGCTTTATGATGAGCGCGCCGTTTTCCATTTCAGCGTCCGTGATAATAACTCTTTTATTGTTTGTGAAAAAATACGCTCCGGGCCATGGCGTTAGGGCGAGGACTTTGCGGAATATCGCTTTTGGAGAATCTTTTTCGGTTATTAGCCCATCCTGTTTGGCGATTTTTTTACAGTAAGTCGCTTGGCCGTGCTCTTGCTCCTGGGGCTTGATTTTCCCCGCTGTCCATTTGGGAATAATTTCCGCGAGCATTCGCCCTCCGCGTCGCGCGAGAATTTCTTCAAGCTCTTTCGCTTTCGGGGGCCAATCGGAGATTTCAATTTTTTCTTGCGCGACGATTGGTCCGTGGTCCATCTCTTCGTCCACAACCATTATCGTTACGCCCGTTTCGTTTTCCTTTAGAATCGCCGATTGAATCGGAGAAGCTCCGCGGAGGTGGGGAAGAAGGGAGGGGTGAACATTAAGCGTCCCGTGTTTTGGAATATCCAAGATTTCTTTCGGAATTATTTTCCCGTAAGCGGCGATGACAAACAAATCATATCCGCCATTTTTCAATTTTCCAGCAATGTCTGACAACTTTTTCGGCTGTTCAATCGGTATTCCACGCTTCTCCGCCCACACTTTCGCTGGCGGGGGAGTAACAATCATTTTCCGCCCCTTTGGTTTGTCGGGCGCGGTTATAACAACACTCGGCAAAATGCCGGCTTTTTCCAATTCGTCCAAAACATACACCGCTACCATGGGTGTCCCCCAAAACGCAATCCTAATTCTGGTTCCCAACCCACTTGGACACTCGGTGTCCAAGTGGGTTTCAAGATTCAGCATACGAAAATTATACCCCATACACCTGTTTTTATCCACTTGGACACTCGGTGTCCAAGTGGTAGAATGAAAGACATATGAGAAAAACGAAATTTGCCAACGGAGAGCACTATCATATTTTTAACCGTGGTGTGGACAAAAGAGAAATTTTTTCCGCTGGCGAGGATGTTATGAGGTTTTTGCGGAGTATGGACGAATTCAACTCCATTGAACCAATAGGAAGCATTTACGAAAATTCATTCCGTGAACTTGGACACCGAGTGTCCAAGCGAGGTAAACTCGTGGATTTTGTTTGTTACTGCCTTAATCCTAACCATTATCACTTTATTTTAAGGCAGCGCGAGGAAAGGGGGATAGAAAAGTTTATGCACCGCATGGGCAATGGATATACAAAATTTTTTAACAATAAATACAAACGCAGTGGCTCGCTATTCCAAGGAAAATACAAAGCGGTTCATATTTCAACAAACGAACAGCTTCTGCACACAAGCGCTTATGTTAATCTAAATGATAAAGTCCACCGACTTGGACACTCGGTGTCCAAGTCGAGTTGGGGGGAATATAAAAATAATTCAAAGGGGTTTTGTGAAAAAGATATTATTTTGGGGCAATTTAATAATTCCGGAGAATATAAAAAATTCGCCGAAAGTTCTCTGGTTGATATCCTGGAAAGAAAGGATATGGAGAAACTTTTATTGGACTAGCTAGGAACCCACTTGGACACTCGGTGTCCAAGTGGGTTCCTAGCTGTCTTTTTTCAAGTTCGTTTCCTTATCAATAAACAATATGCCGTTCAAATGGTCTGTTTCATGCTGAAATACCCGCGCGGCGAGTCCGCCGGTTTGAATTTTAATTTTTTTTCCGTTTTCGTCTTGACCTTCAAGCGCTATTTTTTCCGGTCGTTCAACAAGCCTATAAACCCCGGGAATGCTTAAACACCCCTCCTCCATAACGATTTTCTTTCTTGAAAACTTGATGATTTCAGGATTAAAAATAGCGTAAAATTTCCCGTCCTTCTCATCTTCCTCGTCCGGAATCAGTGCCACGAACAGCCGCGCGTTCAAGCCGACTTGATTGGCACTCAGCCCGAGTCCGTTCGCCCTCAACATCGTTTCCGCCATTCCCCCGACTATTTCCTTTATTTTATTTTTATTCGCCTTCCCAAAATCAAAATCACCCACTTTCGTCCGCAGGAATTTTTCCTCTTTTTTGTTGTTGACAGTAAAAATTTTCATTCTTATAAATCAATCAAATTTAACCCACTTTTTTGTTTTGACTAAATATTCATCCATGATACAATAAATTGAGTTTGAGCGTTGGTTGTGTTTGAAAACCTCAAAATTTAATTACGCATATAGTACCACAACCAGCACATTATATGCAAACAAGCCGCATATCAACCAGTTATACGACATTTTCTTTGCTCTTTAAAAAATAATTGAAAGGGAGGTTAAGTGATGAAAAGAGATTTTTTTGTGGCGATGGTGTTGTCCTATATTGGCTTTCCCGCCGTCCGCTACAGCCGCCAATTTAATAATTTTGATTGTTCGGGGTTTGTTAATTTTTTGCTTAAACAGGCAAAATATCCAGAACCCATCCCGAGACACGCAAATGAACTCTTTGATGTTTTCGGAATTTTGATTCATGAAAAATTCCGTGATGCTGGAGATCTTATATTTTTCAGTAACAGGGGGGGCACATACCCCAATCATGTTGGAATTATGATTTCGCGAGATGAATATGTGCATTCGCCAGGAAGGAATGGAAAGACTATCTGTGTGCACAGGTTTGATAAAAAAATTATCAAACCAAAAAACAATGCTCCACAGATATATTTTTCAAACCCGATTGGGGTTAAGCGGATAACTTTCGGTAACGGGAGGTATCGAAAAATGTTCCTTGTTCCTTAAGTAAAAAATGGGAGGTTAGCGCATTGCGAGAACCTCCCTATATTTTTAAAGAGCAAAGAAAACGCTACGGGGACGCTGCGCTTAAAATTCTTTCAGAATTTTACCCTCGTATAACAAGGGATATACGGTTCGGGGCTCGGCTCGCCCTTCACCCAAATTTTTATTCCACTTCATTCCAGAAACTTCATATATCCCTGACGTTGTCCTAAATCCGCTCGCTCAGCTCACTCCGCTGTCGCTCCATTCACCGCACTCTCGGATTTATGAGCAAACGGTCGCATCATCCGCGGCGTGTTATCGGAAATAAATTTTCTCCCAAGTTCAACAATTAAATGCAACGCCCTGTAGTAAAATACGGGTGTTATGAAAAAAGATAAAAAGAGCAAAATTAAAAAACAGAAGCGTAATTTCAATCAATTAACCTTGGGCGACAGGGTAAAGATAGAAATTAGATACAGGGGTGGATGGAGTTTTCGTAGAATAGCCGAGTATTTAGAGAATGGACGAACAGCAAGCTCCATTTGCAGAGAAGTGGATGGAACACGACAAAAATTTGATTTTTTTATTTTATTTAAGAGGGGGATAATATGGCGTTTTTTCCGCTCTGCTTCAGAAAACGGTTTATTTATAAACTTTAATCATTTAGAATAAAATTATGGATGAATTAATTACAAAATACAAGAACAACCCTGATTTAGTTTATCAAACTTGGTTTGTAAATAATGAGGACAGATTGAAGGCTTTTCGCGCAATTAAGAAAGGTGTAACTCAAGTTATTGATGATATAAAAAATGGTAATTTCCCAAATGGTATCAAAGGCAGTTCTTTAGAATTTGTATTAAAGTGTATTACCGAGCAAAAAGAGGTTTTTAAGGGTGCAAAACACCCCTTTGATTGGAAGCCAAAAATGAGAATCCCTGATATTTATGAAAATCAAGAAAACAAAAAATATTTCGGACAATTTCTTGAATGTTGCTTAAAAACAAGCAATGGAGAAAAACTTGTTAAAGAAATAATAAAGTTGGATGAAAAAAATATTAAGGGACTTGGTCCTGCAGTTGCTAGTATTTTGTATTTTTTACATCCGACGATATTCCCTCCATGCAATACGGCAATAAAAGAAGGCTTCAAACATTTATTTGGAGAACAAATTAGTTGTTCATGGAATGATTATTTGAAAATGCGAGAAATTATAATACAAGAAAATAGAAAATACATACGTTATTTTTCTAATGATTTAGGTGCGTTTACAGGATTCTTGTATGAAATAGGTAAAAATAATATTTTGGTAGGACAAGAAAAAAACCTTTCAGAAAAACAGATAGAGCAAATAACTAAAGAGCTTGAAAAGCGCCGTAATAAAGTTGTTGATGAGAAGCAAGAAGATGAGCTTCACACTAAACTACAATACCAACTATTAAAAATCGGGCATGCTTTAGGTTACGATGTAATCGTCGCTTCAAATGATCGCTCAAAACAGTACAAAGATAACAAATTTTCTTTTTTTTGCTTGAGTGAATTCCCAAAGTTAGAAGTTTTACCAGAAATTTTAAAAACAATTGGCTTAATTGATGTGGTGTGGTTTGAAAAAAATACTAATAAAATAGTTTGCGCTTTTGAAGTTGAAAAAAGCACATCGATATATTCAGGTATTTTGCGCCTTACCGATTTGTCGGTTTCTTTACCCTCTCATAATTCAAAACTATATATTGTCATTCCAGACAATAGAGAACAAGAAGTCAAAATTCAGCTTGAAAGACCTTCAATTAGAGAAAACCAGTTAGAAATTTTGTATATCTTATCGTCAGATCTTATAGAAAACTGTGATGCTATGTGTAAATTTGGAGATGACCACACAATTTTAGAAAAAATAGCTAAAAATAAAATATAATAAGGAGTTTTAAAAAATCAAATTTATTGGAATTAAAGAAAGCCTATCTGAATGAATAATAACGAAAAATATTTTTTGAACTCACCCCGCTATACCCTCCTCGTAACTCATCAGGACGCATAACACAGTATATGCGGTTCGCTCGCTAAATAAAATTATTTAACAATAAGACAAATGAACTACACAAAAAATATAGTAACATTCGAAAAAATAAATATAATTCTCGGTATTATATCAATCTTAATAATTATATTTTAGGGAAAACTTATATACTAATTACAACTTCTAATTTATAAATAGCGGTTAATATGAAAAATAAAAAAAATAATTTAACAGAAGGATCAGTCTTAAGGTCTCTACTAATCCTTTCTATTCCTATTATTTTTGCCAATATTTTACAGACTGCTTACCAATTAACAGATACTTTTTGGGTTGGTAGACTAGGAACAGAAGCTATCGCAGCTGTTTCCATTAGCTTTCCAATTATTTTTCTTATCATATCTCTTGGTGGTGGTTTAGCAATAGCAGGTACTATTCTCGTTGCTCAATTCAAAGGAAAAAATGATAAAAAAACAGTTGATCATATAACATCTCAAACATTATTAATGGTTGTATTTATTTCTATTGTTCTTGCAATTATTGGATATTCCTTATCTTCCTTTTTTATCCAATTAATGGGTGCCGAATCTAATGTTTTCTCAAGCGCCGTTTCTTATATGAAGATTTCATTTATTGGAATGATTTTTATGTATACTTACATGGTTTTTCAATCTTTAATGCGTGGTGTTGGAGATGTTAAAACTCCAATGTATATTGTGTTAGGAACAGTTTTATTAAATCTAATTCTTGATCCCTTATTCATCTTTGGATATGGTTTTATTCCAGCTTATGGAGTAACTGGAGCAGCAATTGCCACTATAGGCACACAGGGCCTGGCAGCAATTATTGGAATTTTTTTATTATTGAAAGGGAAACATCAAATACAACTTCACTTAAATGATTTAAAACCAGATTTTCAACTAATAAAAAAAATGTTCAAAATAGGATTTCCAGCTTCTATTGAACAATCAACAAGAGCGTTAGGAATGACTGTTATGACTTTTTTAGTCGCTACTTTTGGCACGCTCACATTAGCAGCGTATGGTATAGGCAGTAGAATTTTAATGTTTGTTATCATTCCTGCTTTAGGACTCTCAATGGCAACTTCAACCCTGGTAGGACAAAATATTGGAGCAGGTAAAATAGATCGGGCAGAAAGAATAACCAAGCTAAGCGCTAAGATTGGTTTTATTGTCTTAACAGCAGTAGGAATAATTATGTTTTTATTTGCGAAACAAATTTCCTCAATATTTATTCCTGGAGAAATTGAAACAATTCAAGCAAGCGCTTTATTTATTAAAATAATGGCTTTAAGTTTTGGTTTTATCGG
Organism: uncultured Candidatus Saccharibacteria bacterium; assembly: GCA_964456855.1. Lineage (GTDB taxonomy): Bacteria > Patescibacteriota > Minisyncoccia > UBA9983 > UBA9983 > SZUA-82. Next base: position 10,494 of record CAYWCU010000011.1, read on the forward strand.
TATTCAAATGTCTTTGAACGGACTTTTTAGAGGTTCTGGGAATACAATGATTTCTATGGTTTTATCAATTGTTTCATTATGGGTTTTGAGATTCCCCCTTGCCTATTTACTTTCAATGCACACTCATTTTGCGGAAGTAGGTATTTGGATAGCTTTTCCAATTGCTAACATAATTGTCGCAATCATAGCAATAATTTTATTTGCTAAGGGAACTTGGAAACAAAAGAATATTACAGAGGAAATAAAACTCACAAGAGAAACAACAGAAGAAACAATTATAGAAGAAGGAATGAGTTAATAACGATAATGATGTATTTTGAAAAATGAAATTCACCCCTCTCCCATCTGCCATGGCGGACTTCCACCAACGCCCGCGCTTATCATCCCTCTACGCTCCGTGGAGCTTCCCGCCAAAGGCGGACAGGTGCAACGAGGCGCTTATCCGAAACCTTCCTTAAAAACTCCGTTTTGTGATAAACTTAGGATTAGGCGTGGGTGCCAGGGCGCCAGCTGAAATATTTTTCAGCTAATATATAATCAAAATATGGCAGCACCAATTACACACATTGTTTTAGCCGAGAAGGTTTTTGATAAATTCTTTAAAAATAAGATAAAAAAATCATTGAAATATTAGAAAATTTATATAAAAATTTTGATTCACTGATAAGATAGTTAAAAATATCCCATATAACAAAGTAGCATAAGGTCCAATATTACAACCAACCATGGAGTTTGCCAATCCAAACCAATTTGAAAAATGAGGCGTGAAGAAGGTCTTAGAAATCCCGAGGATATTTGGGATGTGGATGTTTTTGAAGATATCAAGAGCGAAATCAAAAAAACGCCGTCCAACATCACAGAATTGCTTGAGGAGGGAGAGCTTGGCGTTGAAGGATCGATGTGTCTTGAAAAAATTAGGTCCTTTTGCCATGAAGTTTCCGAGGAATATAAAGAAGAGTTCCTTTCGCTTTTAGATACATACAGGAAAGAAGGTCATTTGATTTCTTCCAAGATTATTGATTATTTGATGGAGAAAAAATTTAATCTCCCTCAGTTCATAATTTCTCAAGGTGAGCGCGCGAATGGACTCCTGTCCGATTTTGAGCTTGATGGAAAAATCAATGACCAAAATTTATTGCTCGTTTTTCAGTTGCCGAAACCACTCGCTCAATTTTGGTGGAAGGGCGATATTGGTTCACAGGGAGAAATGTCAAAAAAAATAGACAATGCGGCGATAGAGTGGGGGCGTTTTTACAGGGAACTTATGCCTATTGTGTGGGAGGCCCAAGGACGGCAGGAAAATGAAAACAACCTGGATTTCAGAAGAATAAACAAGTTTGGACAGCACGACCCCAAGAAATATTATTATGTTTGGGAAATTTCCGACTGGGAAAATTAAAGCGCAACCCTTTTCACTTTCCGAGTTCTCTTCTTGGTTTTTCGGCCATTTCTCTGTAAACAGAACCGGCCGTCCGACCTTGTCCCGAATACTCGACCATCCTGCGTAAACTCCAACCGTCTCTGTATCTTATTTCTATTTTTATTCTGTCGCTCAGAGTTAATTGGTTAAAACTCCGCTTTTGTTTTTTAACTTTTTTATTTTTATTTTTTATGATAAAATTAAGTTAATGCAACCAAACAAGGTTTCTGCGCTAGCTGTTATTAGAGCCTTCTATGTGGCAAATGAGCTGATGGGGGATGTTTTTGGAGGTTTTCCGGAGCCAACCAAGAAAAAAATAGAAAGTAGGCTGAAAAAAATAATTAAACAATCTGAAAAATTATCAAAGAAGAATCTTTTAACGTATCACCTGGATAATTACCACCCTCGCTACGATAACTATTTGAATTCTAAATGGGAATTAAGAGAAATAACGCTCGAAGAATGCGGTGTCTGGCCACGTATGGGAGGATTGCCTGACAAGGCAACAAAAGATTCGGTTATGGATACCGCCAAATATGTTCAAGAGTGTATAAAAGACAGAAAGAAACTTACTTGGAAAACGAGGAGAGTTTTATACATTGAAGAGATGAAGAAATATGCCGATATTATTACAAAAAGCGTCCCTATTATAGTTTTGGAAGACGGAGTAATAAGAAATATGAAGCTTCTTACCGCGATTGAACGCAAAATGTATAAAAAATGCAAGTATGATATTGACGATGGAAACCACAGGGCTGTCGCACTCGCGTTGCTTGGAAAAAAGAAAATAAAGGCCTTTGTCGGGAAAAGGATTTGCAAAAGCAGTCTTCTTTATTATCGTTGATTTTTAAGTTCAGCTGAACAAGAAGGAGTTGTGGGCAAGTCCGTCAATGTTTATTTGCCGGATGTTTTCCATTGAAATGTTCTCGGGTGATCGACTGAACCCCGGAAATTTTTAAAATATTGTTTATGAAAAATATAAATTCCAAAAAAGAGGCTTTCGGCCAGGGAATATGGGCGTTTTTTCAAGGTAAAAAATCATTTGGAATCATTGAAAGGGATGACGGGTTTCTTGATTGTTCATCTGGCGCGCAGGCTTATTTTGCTGAGTTTAAAGATTGGCCGAAAATTCAAAAACAGGCAATCAAATTCGCCAAGGGAAAGGTTTTGGATGTTGGCGCTGGCGCCGGACGCGTGGCGCTCTATCTTCAAAAGAAGGGTTTTGATGTTGTCGCGATTGACAACTCTCCTCTGGCAATCAAAGTTTGCAAAAAAACGCGGTGTGAAAAGCGCGAAAGTTTTATCCGTTGAGAAAATTGAAACATTCAAACCGGACACCTTTGATACAATAATAATGTTCGGCAACAACTTCGGACTATTCAGAAGTTTTAAGAAAGCCAAAATCCTGCTCAAAAAATTCCATAAAATTACGGGTCCCGGAGCTTTGATTATTGCCGAAAATGTTAATCCGTACAAAACGGAAGATTCGGTTCACATTTCTTATCACAAACTCAACAAAAAAAGGGGAAGAATGCCGGGTCAACTTCGCATCAGGGTAAGATTCAGAAACTATGTCGGAGAGCGGTTTGATTATTTGCTTGTCTCCAAGAAGGAAATGAAAGAAATCCTCAAGGATACTGGCTGGAAAGTGAGAAAATTTATTGACAGTGAAAACTTTATGTATGCCACAATAATTGAAAAGGAATGAGAACTTGTCAGGGCCTTATCTCTTTTTTGGGGGAATGGGAGGCGTACGATGCGGGATGGCGACTGCGCTTAAAAAGGAATCTTCATAACCACTTGAATCTATGTTTTCCGAAAAATTATCAAATATCGCATTGATTATTTTAGCCGTTGTTCTCGCCGGAGCGGCTGGGTATTTTGCGTTTATTGGGATCCGGGATATTGACGTGAAATCGGCGCGATTGATAAAAAATAATGTTTCTCCGGCATCGGAAACTTTCCCGCAGGCGGGAAAAGAAAACCGGAAATTGTATCAAAGTAAAAAATATAAATTTACAATTTTATATCCAAGTTATTTGAAACCTTTAAAATCCCGAGCCCTGAATCTTTTTGAAGCGAGCTCAAGCGCCGATATGATTCAAATTAAAATTTCCGACAAGCCGTTGGACGGGGCCGAATTTCTCGCTGAAGATGGAGTGGTCGGAGACAGTATTTTTAAATATTCCGCCGCGGAAAACAACTGGAAATATGCCGGTATGTATGGCGGGGCTGAAAGTTTCGGCGACAAGGAGAAATACAAAATTTACAGCATCCGCCCCGAAGACGGAGCTTATCTGCGGAGGGAAGGGCATGTTCCCATAAAATATAAAACCCGGAACGGTTTATCGGCTTGGGTTGGAAAGAGCTCCAACAAACATTCTACGCAGGGTGGTGATAATTGGCAAATCGCGTTTATTGAAAGCCCCCGAAAACAGTTCACCGTAAGGGTGTATATGAGGCAATGCCATGGGTTTTACAATTCTTGCGGCAAAAAAACAGAATCCTCTGGCAATTCGCAAACAATTTTTTCAGTCATTGACACATTGTGGTTTGAGGACCTTTAATTTAATATGAGCTTATGTCTTTAAAGAAAATATTTTACACGTTTGATATAGTCGCCGCGATTTTCATTTTGGCTGGAACCGCGTTTTTCTTGGTTGGCGGAAAACTTGGGGCGCCAATATTGAACCCGGACATCGGAGGAACCGCGCCGCCGATTATAGTATTTCAGTCCGGAGGATCCGCCCTGCTCATTGCCGAGTGTGGAGACAAAAAATACATCAACAACAAGTCGGATTATATAATTGAAGGAATCGTAGAGCGCGCGAAAAGCGATTGGAATGAGAATAAAAACTCTATTTTCACTTACACGACCGTGGCAATCAAAAATTTCATCAAAGGGACCCCCTTCACTGGAAATAACGAAGTGACAATCATAACTCCCGGTGGCTGTGTTGGAACAAAATGCCAATGGGTGGAGGACCAGCCAATTTTTCACAAAGGCAAAAAAGTGAAAATATCTCTCCGAAAAACAAATGGGAAATTTTCAATAGTTTGCGGACAGATGGGTGTTGAGGAAGAAAAATAGGAGACAAAAGAATCGCGAGTGTTTTATTGGGCGTGGCGAGATTGATTGTTTCGCAGATTTCTTTATTCCTTTGGGTCTTTTTTAATCTGGGTGGGAATTCAGGCGTGGAGAGAAAAGTAGTTTTATATTTGATTTTTTATTGAGTCGGCATTTTTATTTTGCGGACAGTTGAGTTTTAGTGTAAGATGAACGATTAAGATGTTTATTCCAACTTTGGAGCAAGCGCGAAAGATAACGGATGAATATGGGACTCCCATATTTGTCACGGACGCGCGAACAATAAGAAAAAAGGTGGACACCCTGCTGAGCGCTTTTTCTGATTTCAATACGAAAATATTTTACGCCGTGAAAGCGAATTACAATCCTCATATAGTAAAGGTTATAAAGGAAAGCGGGATTTACGGCATTGACGCGGTTTCTCCCAACGAGGTGAGGCTGGCTTTGGAGTTGGGGTATGAAAAAGAGCGAATAATCTTCACACCCAGCAATCCCGGGGACGAGGAAATATCGGAAGTTGGGAAATTGGGCGTTCTTCAAAACCTCGGCTCGCTTTCCGAGTTGCGGCGTTTCGGAAAACTTTTTCCAGGCGAGAGAGTTTCAATAAGAATTTGTCCCGAGGTTGGGGCGGGCGAGACGGCAAAAGTTACGACTGGACAAAACGAGAGCAAATTCGGGGTTTCCATGGCGGATTTGGACGCCGTGGAAAAAATACGCGATGAATATAATTTGCGTATCGTGGGAGTGCATAGTCACATCGGTTCCGGTTTTTATGACCCGGAGGTGTTCAGGAAATCCGTTGAGGCGGTGTGTTTGGTGGCGGAAAGATTTCCCGGCCTTGATTTTTTGGATTTCGGAGGGGGTTTTGGTGTTGAATACCGACCGGAGAGGGAAGAAATCAATCTGAGCGATTTCGCGGACGCGATAAAAAATCCCATAGCGGAGTTTGAAAAGAAAAACGGAAAGAGCGTGGAGATAAGGATTGAGCCGGGGAAGTTTCTGGTTTCTCAATCTACGGTCCTGCTCGCGAAGGTGACGACCGTCAAAGAAAAAAATGGTATCAAATTTGCCGGCCTTGATTCGGGGTTTTATCATCTTATCCGCCCGGCTATGTATGACGCTTATCATCATATTGTGAATCTTTCCAATCCGGACGGGAAAAATGAATTCACGCAAATTGTCGGGAATGTTTGCGAAACATGCGATATTTTCAATAGGGGAATTGAAATCCCGGAGCCACATGAAGGTGACATTCTCGCCATTCTCACCGCCGGCGGTTATGGAAGTTCCATGAGTTCCAATTATAATCTTCGCGGAACGGCCCCTGAAGTTCTCGTTGATGGAAACGATATTTTTTTGGCGAAAAAAAGGCAGACATACGAACAGATTATGGGCTGTTTCACGGATTGGAAATAAAAGAGGTTTTTTATTGTTTGGGATAATTATGATAATATTAAAGGAACAGTCTAACTTTGCGCAAGACAGCCAATCGCGCACGCGCACAAGGGCACTTTTAGAAAGATTATTAAATTATTGAAATCTTAACTATAATAACATGAAGATTAGGGGTAAAATTTTACAAATTTTTCTGAATACAATTCCAATAATTTTAATGATTGCTCTTATTCCAATTTTTAAAAACGATTATCTTTTAACTGGAATTTACGCTTTAATCATCGCAATATCATTTGCCATAAAATACGAACAAAAAGACTATTTATTTTTTATTGTTGGTTTCATTATAATGATAATTTCGGAATACTTTTTTGTTTCTACAAGAGTTGAAACTTTTATTAGAAATAGTCTTTTTGGGCTAATGCCTTTATGGCCCCCTGTCTTATGGGCTTATGGCTTTGTTGCGATAAAAAGAGCAATTATTATTCTTGATAAAAATTAAATAAATTTATCATGAATAAAGCGGTAAAAATCATATTGGTGGCGGTAGTGGGCGCGATTTTAATATGGATTTTCCTTGTTCCTTTTGGAAAAGAAAAAACAAAAACGTATGTTTTTGAGCCGAATTGGTGGACGCGACCGCAAACTTATGGGATTATCGGGTGTTGTGGTAATACAGATTATAATAGGATGGATGCCACTAATTGTACTGTAAATGGAAAATTGGTTTTTGATTTTTATTTAAATAATTCAAGGTTTAACTACCAAAAAGATATTGATGAAGCGCATGAAAGAGGTAAAAAATATGTGATGGCTATCGGACTTAATGGAGTCATAAACAAGTGGCCCGATGAAGTTGAGACTCTGGCGTTTAAGGGCGCGCTTTCAGTGACTTATGATGGAAAAGATGCCATACAGCGAGGCGAGGAGAGCGTATATTTTTTCTCAACCAATAATCCCCTTTGGCGGGAGACTGTTATAAAACAAGCCAAAAGGGCAGTTGATCTTGGTGTTGATGGGATTGTTGTTAATTCTCCGTGGGGATCCAGTTTTTACCCCGCTTATGGCGGAAGCCCAGATTTTAGCAACGCATCAATTCAGGGGTTCAGGATATATCTAAAAAACAAGTATAACAGCCAAAAACTATTGGGAATGGGGATAAGCAATATAAGTTCATTTAATTATTTAACATATTTGCACCAAAAAGGGGTTAAGGAAAAAAGGGCGGCGGACCCAAGTTTCCCTTCCTTAACCCCTTTCTATAATGATTATATGAATTTCCAAAGGGAAAATGCTTTTAATTTTTATAAACAATTTGTTAAAGAAATAAAAAATTATGCAAGATTGAAAGGAAAAAATAATTTTCCGGTGGGCATTAAGAGTGATGGAGAGACCCTTATTCCCCACACTATTAATATGCTTCCTTTTTCTGATATTGCATTTATTAACCTGGAACTTGAAGAGCATTATCAAAGCCAGGGCGTGTACAAACTCCATTCTTCTGCCAAAACACAGGCTATAGCATCACCTGTTGATATGTCTTTTGGATGGTTAGAAGAAAATTCCAAGAAGCCGGAAGATTTAATTCAAATAAAAATGGCTGAAGCTTACGCCAATAAGGGAGCGTTTCAGGATCAGTATATGGGCGGACTGTCCCCGAACTGTAAAGGTCCAGGTATTTTTGAAGAGAATTGTTGGCTCAGTGAGTCTATAAATGCAAGTTCAGTAAATGAAATAAATTCCTTCTATCTTTCCCATAAAGATTTTTTTGGCATAAAATCCAAAAGCACCGCAAAAATAGCCATTTTGTTCTCGGCTAAGCCTATAAAAGGTAAGTTATCGGGACATTGGTCTTCATTTAAGGATGTTTCAAGAGCCTTGTCTAAATCACATTTTCAGTATGATGTTATTTTCAGCGAGGACTCTGATTTTTCTCCAAACTCCGTTAATTTAAAAGAATTGCAAAAATATAAAGTGATAATTCTTCCCAACAACAATGTTATGGACAACAATGCGGTTTCCTTAATTTCTGATTATATGAAAACAGGCGGAAAAATAGTTATTATTAATGAAGTAGATTCCAGGATTGGCTCCATAAAAGACTCCTTTCCATCTCGGGTCAAATACATAGATGACTGGTTTTTAAGCTCCCAAGAACTTAATTCTTTTTTAAACAACAATATCAACAGGGTTGTTGAGAATACGTTCTCCAAAAAAATAGGCATTCAGTTGTGGAAAAATTCCGATAAAATCATAGTTCATTTGGTCAATTATGATTTTGATTCCGTCAAAGGAGCGATTGAGAAGAAGAATATTCCGATTGAAATGAATCTTTCTTTTTTGGGAACGCCGACTTCCGTAAAAATGATATCCCCGGATTTTAGAGGTGAGATGAAATTGAAATTTAATTACACCGCCAGTGAGATTGAATTCACGGTTCCCAAACTCAAGATATGGGACATTTTAATTATTGAAAAATAAAGAAGTTGAATTTATAGTGGCTGTGAGTGATAAAGAAACGCCAAAAATTCTTTCAGCGATAATGAAAATAAACCAAGAAGATGGCGAGACTCTTTCCGAAATGATTATGGAAAACGGAGGGTCGTTAAACCGCGATTATTCAAAGATAGAAGCTTGGTCAACATTTGAAAGCGAATAAATTTCCGCAAGATAACGGGGAAAAAATAAAAACTTTGCTTATTTTGACATATTATTCCAAGCAGGTGTCACTTCGTGTATTTTGGCGTGCGTTTTTGTCGGTAATTTGGTAGTATGGAGGGCAACGGTTGAAAGGGGTGATTATAAACAATAATAAGAAAAAATAAAACATGCATTATTATTTTGAGGTTTTGAAGAAGTACGCGGTGTTCAATGGACGCGCAACCAGAGCGGAATATTGGTATTTTGTTCTTTTTAATTTTATTGTCTGTGTGGCAATTGGTATTCTAAGCGGTGTTATTTTTTTCGCCTCCGGAGTAAACATCATCGCGCTGTCTTGGATTTATATCCTGGCGGTTTTTATCCCCAGTTTGGCGGTTGCCGTGCGTCGGCTCCACGATACGGGACGTAGCGGTTGGTGGTTGCTGTTAAATTTTATTCCGCTCATCGGCGCCATCATCTTGTTTGTTTTTTTTGTGTTGGACACTCAGCCAGGCGAGAACAAATACGGACCCAACCCGAAGGAAATTCCGATGGTTGAAAACGCTTGATTTTACCGCCGGATTTTATCCACCGCGATAAACAAAAAAGATTATGGACATAAATGAACAAAAAACAGCGATTCTTTTAATTGAATTTCAAAACCAATGGACCCAAAAAGGCCTTTATCACCGGTTAATCAAGGGGCAGTTGGAAAAGCGTGGAGTTTTGGAAAACACCAAGAATCTCGTGAGCAAGGCAAGGGAGCGGGGAATGAAAATAATCCACGCCCCCTTGGTCATTGATCCGAAAAATAAAAAAGGTGGCTCGCCTTCCTCACATTCGGAAAAGTGTTTACCAAAGGGACGTGGAAAGCGGAAATTTCCGACGGTCTTTTTAAGGAAGGAGATTTGCTTGTGAAAGGAAGATACGCTTTTGACGCGTTTATCGGGAGTGATTTGGAGGATATTTTGCGGGGAAACGGCATTGAAACCGTTTTTGTGTGCGGATTTACGACGGACCAGTGCGTGGCAAAAACAATGCGGACGCTGATGAAAAAAGGATTTAACGCGTATCTGGTTTCCGATTGCACAGCTACAATAAACAATAAAATCCAACAAAAAATAGAACAAAAATTTGTAATTGTTAGAAGCGATGAGTTAACCAAACAGTTATAATCTTAAAGAAGTAAACCATCTATATATTAAGCATCACTGTTTTATTCTATGTTTCAAAAAAAAAATAAGTATGCTTATAATAAAAAACTTCCAATAATTAAAAATAATTGGCAAGGAAATATTTATATAAACGGAAAATTTTACAATGATAAAATTCCCGTTAAATTGCCAATAAGTAGAGTATTAAAATGGAAATTAAGCCACAACCCGCAAAAAGCAGAAAAACAAAAAGACAGTTTTAGACTGCCGGTAATTTCTTTAAACGATTTTACGGACAATAATGATAAAATCATATGGCTGGGACATTCAACCTTTTTAATAACCATAAATGGAGTAAAGATTATCACGGACCCTTGTTTTTTTGACATTCCAATGACCACAAGGAAAATACCCATTCCTTGTGAAATTAAAAATATAAATAATCTTGATTATTTACTGATATCCCACGACCATCGAGACCATTTTGATATAAATTCAATTAAACATATCGTTAAAAACAACCCTGGAGTAGAAGCATTGGTGCCATTAAAAATGTCCGAATTGTTTAAACATAACAAATTAAATAAAATAAGAATTCAAGAAGCAGGTTGGTATCAAATGTATGATACAAACAAAGACATTCAAATAATTTTATTGCCCGCGCGACATTGGGGAAGGCGGGGTATTTTTGATTTTAATAAAACATTGTGGGGCGGTTTTTTAATCATAACTAAAAGTACAAAAATATTTTTTGGGGGAGATACGGCCTATAGTGGAGTTTTTAAAAAAATTCAAAAAACTTTTGGTGACATGGATATTTGCATTTTGCCTATCGGCGCGTATGCGCCTGATTATGCCATGAAACAATCTCACGCGACACCCGAAGAAGCCCATCAAATATTCAATGATCTATGCGGAAAGATTTTTATTCCTATGCACTATGGAACCTATGATTTATCTGATGAACCTTTGGGGGAACCCATAAAAAGGATAGATAATTGTTTCGTTAATAATAAAAGAGCATTGAAATTATTAACAGTGGGAGAAAAATACTTAATTAATTAAAGTTGGTCAACAACGACAAATCATTTCCAAATTTATAATCAATGCTTAATCTGGCGAAAAAAATTAAAGAGGTTTCCATGCTGAAGGGGCGGTTTACGCTGAAATCCGGGAAGATAAGCGATGTCTATTTTGACAAATACAAATTTGAATCCGACCCGAAACTTTTGCGGGAAATAGCGGGAAAAATGGAGATGCTGATTCCGTCCGATACCGGCGTCTTGGCCGGGCTGGAAATGGGCGGGATACCGATTGTGACGATACTCAGCCAAATTACGGGAATTCCCGCCGCCTTCGTGAGGAAAAAGGCGAAGAATTACGGAACGCGCAAATTCGCCGAAGGCGCCAATCTGTCTGCCGGAAAAATTGTGCTGGTTGAGGATGTCGTTTCAACGGGAGGGGCTTTACTGGAGGCGGCGGCTGCCATAAGAAAGAACGGTTTTGAAGTCAGTTTGGCGATTTGCGTCATAGACAGGGAAACGGGGGGAGCGGACAATTTGGAGAAAGGCGGAATAAAACTTCTGAGTTTGTTTACGCAAAAAGACATAACGGGCGAATGATTTTTGTCGGCAAGCGATTTGTGGTATGATTTAACTGTAAAACATTTTAAAAGTCGGATTTTAACTTATGAGCTTAATGAACATAAAACATTATGGAAAGTTTAAAAGGAACAAAGACTGAACAAAATTTATTGAAGTCGTTCGCGGGTGAGTCGCAGGCGAGAATGAGATATGACTATTTCGCGAAACAGGCGAAAAAAGATGGGTTGGAGCAAATGTCCGCCATTTTTGCTGAAACCGCGCTAAACGAAAAGGAGCACGCCAAGAGATTCTTCAAGTTTTTGGAGGGAGGGGCGGTTGAGATTACGGCATCCTATCCTGCCGGGAAAATCGGAACCACTTTGGAGAACTTGGAAGCGGCAGCGGAAGGAGAAAATTTGGAATGGACCAAACTTTATCCGAGTTTCGCCGAGACTGCTGACGAGGAGGGTTTTACGGAAATCGCTGAAGCGTTCAGGAGAATCGCTTCAGTTGAAAAAGGGCACGAGGAAAGATACCGCAAGCTTTACGATAATTTGCAAGAAGGAAAGGTTTTCAAGAGGGGAGAAACCATGATTTGGAAATGCAGAAATTGCGGCTATATCCACGAGGGGCCGGAGGCGCCGGAAATATGCCCCGCGTGCCTGCACCCGCAAGCCTACTTTGAACTCAAAGCAAGGAATTACTAAAACAAAAAGTCGGTCGCCAAAAAACCGCCGGAAGGCGGTTTTTTGTTTTACAACAAACTTTCAGGATCCACATTCACTTTCCATGCCGGTGGCAGGGAAGAGAGAATGTTATACAACTCCTTTGTTTGGGTGGAGCGAGTCGGAGGCCATTCTTCCGGGTCCACTTTGAGCAAAATGTGGCGCGCGTAAAGATTCCTTTTTTTGGGGATGAATGCTGGATACGAAAGAGGACTCCACTGTTTCAGTTTTCCTTCAATTTCCCTTGTTTCCTCCTGAAGCGCCTCTTTGTTTCCGCTTTCTTTTGTTATTTTGATAAGCAGTTTAAAAGGCGGGTATTGGAACTGCCTCCTCGTTTCAATTTCCTCCCGATAAAAGCCGGAGATATTTCCTTTAATGACGTTAACAAAAACAGGATGCTCATCTCCTTCGGGCAGGCGTGTCTGGATTAAAAAGGTTTTTTTCGCCAGCGACCTGAGTTTTAGAAGAATATGAAATATTTTTTCGTTTATTCTAAAATCAGGAAGAGAGAAAAGCCCATCCACGGAAACTGCCGCCGTTATGTTCACCGGTTGGCTGATGTAGGAAAATAAAATTTCCGTTCCGACCAAGACGGAACCTGGCGTTTCGTAAAATTTTCTTACCAACTCATCTCCCTGTTTTTGCGTTTTGACGCTGTCGCTGTCCATCCTGAATAATTTAATTCCCGGAAAGATACTTTCCAGTTCCTCCGTTATTTTTTGCGTTCCGATGCCCAGAGTTTTCAGTTTCCATCCTTGACAGTAAGGACATCTTTCCGGAGCTGATGTTTCACTCAAACATTTGTGGCAGATGAATTTGGTGTTTTTGCTTCCTGGACTTTCTTTGTGCAACACCAGCGGCGTTTCGCATTTCTCGCAGAGAATTGTTCTCGCGCAATCATTGCAGATTGTGGTCGGACTGTGTCCGCGCCTGTTGACGAACAGTATGGCACTCCCTCCTTTTTCGCGGACAAGCTCAAGTTTTTGTCTCAATTCTTTCCCGATAACTGCGAAAACTTTATTTTTTTGTTCCTTGCCGGAATCTTTTTCGCCCATCTCGGAGATAATTTGTTCCGACTCGGAGAGTATTCGCGGAACAGATTCTTTCCCGGCATTGAAAAAAGTTTCCGTCCTTATGACGCTGTCGCCTAAAATGAGCCTTATTTTTAAGGTTTGAGCTATTATTTCCGCCACCTTTCGAGCGTCAATATATGGTCTTGTTTGAGATTTGTAAAAAGGGGAATTTTCGTTTTCAAGTATCAGCGCGCCGATATCTTTCCTCGGCAGAGCAAAAAAAGATTTCGTGGAGATTATGAGAAGGGGATGTTCTTCTTCAGTTGCGCGCTTCCATGCCTCAAGCATTCTTTTTTTTGTCATTTTCCCATGCAGAATCACGGTGTATTTTTCAATTCCTTTTTGAATTTCTTGGGAGATTTTGTTTATACCCGCTATCGTTGGCAGACACAGAAAAACAGAGCGTTTTTTGGCAAATGCCTCTCTTATGGAGCTTTTATAAAACCGCAGCCTGTCCTCTTCGGGCGCCTGAAACAGTTTAACTTCATATCGTTCGTTTCCAGTGTTTCCAGCATCAAAAGTTCGGGGCGGGGGCGAGGGGGGTGAATCCAAAATAATTCGCGGAACAAATTCCTTGATGACTGTCCCAACGGATGAAATGAAGTAGTCAGAAATCTTTTCGCATGCCTCAACGAATTCCGGCAGAAGAAACGATTCCGCCCTCACTCCTTTTATCGGCTTTAGGGCGAATTCTGATTTTCTCACCGCCGTTTTCGCGGCTCTGATTCCTTGAGAGGACACCACTATCGCCGGAATGATTTTTTTGCGGACCGGAACATCCACCAGCGCCCCGGCGAAAACATCCCTTGAGGTGAAATACGTGAGATTTCCCTTGAAGAGGCTTTTTGCGATGGGGATGACGGTAAGAATTTTCATAAAAATTGTTGTTGGTATTTTCCCAAAAAAACGCGCGAAAGTAAACGTAAAATTTGAAAATTTGTTGAAATCGGAAAAATTTGACATAATGAAAGCAATGACAAAAAGCAAATTTTTAATCAAAGGCCTTGGCGGGAAAAAATCATTGAGTGGGGTCATCGGCGTGAACGGCGCCAAAAATGCCGCTCTGAAGCTCATGGCGGCGTCAATTCTCTTCAAGGGCGAAATTATGTTAAAAAACATTCCCGACATAGAGGACATTAAACACACGGCGAATCTTTTGGACAAACTTGGGTTCGCAGTCAAGAGAGTGGGAAAGAGGGCGTATAAAATCAAACCGACGAAACATATCAATTATGAACTTTCGCGCGAAACGGCAAAACGTTTGCGCGCCTCCATTGTTTTGGTCGGACCGATATTGGCGCGACTCGGTAAAGTGAAATTTCCGCATCCGGGAGGATGCGTAATCGGCAAGCGTCCGATTGATTTTTTCTTGGACGGTTTTAAAAAAATGGGCGCGCGTGTCGTGGATAAAAACGGAAGTTATTTTATTTCAACGCAATCGGGAAAACTCAAGGGAGCCGAAATTTTGCTGAGAGTCCCAAGTGTTACAGGCACGGAAACTTTTATGATGGCGGGAACACTCGCGAAGGGGACCACTATAATTAAAAACGCGGCGATGGAGCCCGAGATTGTTCATCTGGCGGAATTCCTTGTTTCTTCGGGGGCGAAAATAAGTGGCGCGGGAACCCCTACGATAACCATCAAGGGAGGCGGACTGCTTTCCCGCAAGAAGGCTTACACCGCCATGCCGGACAGGATTGAAGCGGGAAGTTTTCTTATTCTCGGGGCATTGGCGGCAAAAGACCTGCTTATCAAAAACTGCAATCCAGATCATCTTGAAATACTGGTAGATGCGCTCAGAAGCGCCGGCATTAAAATAGATACGGCGAAAAATTCCATAAGAGTACGCGGATTAAAAAATAATCACAAGCCCCTGGATATCAAAACGCACGAATACCCGGGATTTCCGACTGATTTGCAGGCGCCGATGACGATTTTTTTGACACAGGCGGCGGGGGAGAGTTTTGTTTTTGAAACTATTTTTGAAGGAAGACTGAATTACACTGAATCCTTGGTGACAATGGGCGCGGACATTAAAACAATGGATCCGCACAGAATTATTGTCAAAGGACCAAGCCCTCTTCACGGTAAAGTGCTTGAGAGTCCCGATCTTCGCGCAGGACTTGCGTTTGTGCTGGCTGCCATCATCGCGAGCGGGAATTCCGTCGTTCATAATGTGCGTAATATTGACAGAGGGTATGAGCGTGTGGAGGAGCGTCTCAGGAAGATTGGCGTTGACATCGCGAGAGTGGACGCGGAGGAAGTACGGATGGGTTTATAAAACAAATTTATTATGATATAGTGTTTCCATAAAGAGATTATTCAGGGACTTGGCGCAATTTGAATTTAATTTTAAAATGTCATTTTTTATAAAAAAACTTGGGATTGACTTGGGAACCGCAAACACGCTTGTTTTCGCGTCCGGGCAGGGCGTTCTTTTAAATGAGCCATCTGTTGTTGCCGTATCTATGCCGGAAAACAAGGTTTTGGCGGTAGGGGACGAAGCGAAAGTGATGATAGGGAAGACTCCCGATACTATTACGGCGTATCGTCCGATGAAAGACGGAGTTATCGCCGATTACCGCGTTACGGAAGCGATGCTGAGATATTTTATTTCAAAGGCACTCGGCAAGTGGAACATTTTCAAGCCGGAAGTGATGGTTTCCGTTCCGGCTGGTGTGACTTCAACGGAGAGAAGGGCTGTTGTTGAGGCAACAATTAAAGCTGGAGCCAAATCCGCTTATGTTGTTAAAGAGCCAATCTTGGCGGCGATAGGAGCTGGGATACCGATTCATGAGCCGTCCGGACATATGATTGTTGACATAGGTGGTGGCACCACGGACGTGGCGGTCATTTCTTTGGGAGGAATTGTGGCGTCCAATTCGGTGAAGGTCGCTGGGAATAAGATAGACCAAGCAATCGCGAATTACATAAAGAAAAATTTCAATTTGGCGATTGGAGACAGAACCGCGGAGGACATAAAAATTAAAATAGGTTCAGCCGTTCCGGTTGAAGAAGATTTGGTTTATAAAATTAAAGGGAGAGACCTCTTGACCGGACTTCCGCGCGGAGCGGAAGTTTTGACGAGTGAGGTTGTAAAAGCGATAGAGCCAGAGTTGAAAGAAATGATGAACGCAATCAAAACCGTTTTACAGGATACTCCTCCAGAATTGGCGTCTGATATTATGGATAACGGCATCATTATGACGGGGGGGTCTTCTCTGTTGCGGAACATAGACGAGTTGGTTTTTCGCTCCACCGGTGTGAAGGCGGCGATAGCCGAGGACACCTTGTTGTGCGTGGCAAAAGGTACGGGAGTGGCGTTGGACCATTTGGATGTCTACAAAAAAAGCATTATCGCGAAGCGATAAAGAGCCGATAGTAGACAACTATCAAGAATAACAAACCGCGTTTCTGCGGTTTTTTTGAATCTGAATCAGTGTAGGAATTTTTTTAATATTTCCATATCCTTCAAAACCCCCGGAGCGGCGGTTTCCACAATCATATCTATATTATTTTTTTTCGCGAAGGTCGCGAATTTTTTAAATGTTTCAATGCCGATTTTTCCTTCGCCAATGTGGCTATGCCGGTCTTTTCGCGAGCCGGCTTCCGTTAGGCTGTCGTTGGCGTGGATTAGTTTTACATTTTTCAGCCCGATGTGCTTATCCAAAATTTTCATATTTTTCGCGAAGTCGTTTTTCCAATCATAGCCGGAGGCGAAGCTGTGCTGGGTGTCCAAGCATATGCCGGTAAGTCGCGGCGATTTTACCGCTTTCATTATTCTGCCGATTTCTTCAAAATCAGCACCGATTATCTTTCCCGCTCCGGCGCTGTTTTCAATAAGAAGTTTCGCGGAACCTTTGTAACCGTCAAGAACCTTTTTCAACCCCTCAACGGTTTTTTTGAACGCCTCCTTTTCTCCCAGTTCTTTCGCGCTTCCGAGATGGGTCATCACGAATTTCGCGCCGAGCGCGCTCGCGCGCTCCAACTCCTCCCTTATTGCCTTGATTGAGCCGTAGCGGATGCGATTGTTCGCGGACGCCAGGTTTATGTAGTACGGGGTGTGAATATAAACGGCTTCAATGCCGTTTTTTTTCATCCCTTCTTTGAAGTTTTTTATCGTCGCCTCGTCAAGCTCCGGGCTTTTCCCGCCCTGCGGGGAACGGGTAAAAATTTGCATAACATCACAGCCCAATTCCCGCGCCCTCTCCGGCGCTTTATCCACCCCTCCCGCGATAGAAACATGGCATCCAACCCGCGGATATTTTTTTGAATCACCGTTTGTCATTATCTTCATTATATCATATCCTACCGCCACCCGACGAAAATTTAAGACAGGGAGGGCAAAATAAAATTGTGGCAATAATCTGCTATCGCAGAAAACTTCCACAATTTTAAGACGCTGATTTTTAATATTTTTTGCCACCTTGATTTTTCTCTTAATTAATGGTATTGTTAAAAAATAATTTTATACCTAATAAGCACCCGAAAATTGCCGGCATATCTGGCGCAAGCCAGACACCCACGGAGGGTTATTGTTTGCCACAGGTTGCAAATTTATGAATAAAATATGAAAAATAAAAAGACAATCATAGACGATAATGTGATTTTGATTAGAACCGCACGAAACCTAAAAGAAGGGATGAGCGATGAGGATATCTTAAACACAACGCGTCATTCGTGGGTAATCGGAGAACGCCGAGAAAAAGCTGATTACGTCCTTGCGGTGTTTGAGGGTAAAGTAGTTGGCGTTTTCGCTGTTTATTCTTGGTATCAAGCAGAGGATGCTCCTAGTAGGCATGGTTTTGAAGGAGGGCGAGCTCCATGCAACATTTATAAAAAGTATATCAACAAGGATGTTTCGGATTATTTTCAACAGGGAAATTCCAACCCGATCTTATATGTAAATTGTTAATTTAAATGATTATTAATCAATAAAAAAATGATGTTTAATTTAAACAAAAAGAAGTTAAGTGAAGAATTAATAAAATCTGTAAAAGCGGAAGGAGCAACAGATCAGGATATTAATTGGTGGTGGCGTGGATTAAGTGATTTAGAGCGGAACAATGTTAAGCAAAACAATCGCCTGCAAATATTAAGCACCACAGCATATTTTTGTGAAACACTCGGGATGTCCCAAGAGGACGCTATACGTGCAACGATTAAAAAACTTATAAATTATCATGATTTTCCCATAGACCAAGAGCATCTCAATACAATAAAGAGATTGGGGTTTGGTCATGATGACTGCGCTTTGCCATGGGAGTTATCAGGAAGAATAGGCACATACATTAAGGAGTTATCAAAAAATGAAGAAGATTTTAAAAAACAACTGGAAGATTTTCCAACGGTTAATGCTTTTTTGAGGGATAAAATTAGGAGTGGAGAATTAAAAGAGATAACTGATTATACAAAATAGAAATATGAAAATAATAAATAAAATAAAAAGTTTGATTTCGGATAATAACCCCACTATAGACGATTGGGATAATATTATAATTTCGAAAAAGGGCACAAGTGAAGACGATACTCATATTTATAATAATGCCATAATAAATATTTCTTTCCCGGTAAAGCCAAAATTAAGTTGTCAGACGAACAAGTGTGGTAATGACTATGTATACAAATATACAGCAAGCTATGCCAATCAAAGTTTTGGTTTAGTCTTAGAAAAACATTATTGTTGGGAGGAATATTATGGTAATGTTGCTTATGGTTGCATTGAAACCAAAAGTTACGAAGAAATTATAAAGGAAAAGAAGGACAAGCCATATGTTTTTTTAAAATCTCACTTAGGTGGTTTTATTCAAGAATTAATAAAAGAAACCGATTCGTCAGAAAAAGAAAGTTGCAATTACGTTATTAAAAGAAGGTTTTTTCACCACGGTTTTAATATTATTGAGTATTTCATTGACGATGTTAGGCTTTTCAATAACGATTCTTTTGCTAAAGGACAATTGTTTTTATTTGGTGACGACATGTTGCTAAGTCATCTTTATGTTACCTCAAAAACAAAAAGTGTTTTCAATGAAGATTATTACCGTTTCTTTGTTAATTCATTTCGTTGTCATTTAAATACTAAAGATTATATTTTAGAAAGAGGAAAGAACTTAAAAATAAAAACAAAAAGTGCAAAAGAAAAAATTGGCAACATATCTGATGTTTTATTGAATAAATTAAAAAATAATAAAAATCACAAATAAGACAAGCAGAAACATCTTAGCCATTTTGTGTGTGGGCGCGGAGGGAGTTGAGCTTTTGTGCTATAATTCGCGGTATGGAAAAGAAGGAAAATAACCTGGCTTTTATTGACGGGCAAAATCTATACTTGGGGACAACCAAGTCAGATAAAAAATGGGCAGTTGATTTAAAGAGATTAAGAGTCTATTTAAATAAAAAATACAATGTTGAAAAGGCTTATTATTTTTTAGGTTGCGTTAACGATGAATTTCAAGATTTGTATGACGAAATTCAAGAGACTGGTTTTATTTTGAAATTCAGGGAACACAATACGGTTATGCTTGGGAAAAAGAAGGGAAATGTTGATTCCGATATCATCTTTTTTGTTATGGAAAAACTTTATAAAAAGGAGAATTTTGATAAAGTCGTTTTGGTTTCCGGCGATGGAGATTATAAAAAATTAGTTGACTTTCTTATTGCAGAAAACAAATTTAAAAAGATATTGTTCCCAAATAAAAAATTCGCTTCTTCTTTGTATAAGCAAATAACACGAGTCTATTATAGTTATTTAGAAGATGTGAAAAATAAAATAGGGCGAGAAAAACAAAAGGAGGGCGGCCGCAGGTAGTTAACCTTTTGGGAGCCCTCCCGTATTGATATACTTATGCTATCAAATTACTGCCCAAAGTCAACCAGTTTCGTGGATAAAGAAAAAACAAAAACTAAAACAAAATAAAATTGTGGGAGTTTTCTGCTATCGCTTTTTATTCCCACAATTTTTGGATGGGGAATTTGCGACCTTTTAACCACCCCTTGCCTTTTCCCGTTAACAATGGTATTATCAAAAAATAATTGAATATCTACTGGCAGGGTCGTAAGACCTAACTATCGCAGGGTTTTGTGATGTTTAGGGATTAAATAATAAATATTAAAGATTTTTATTATTTAACAAAAAATCATATGAAGAACATTTTTAAGTTTAATGGTAGAATTAGTCGTTTAGAATATTTTGGTATTTTTGTGGTAGTTAATATCGTGGCTATTATTGTTGATTACTTAAGCCAAAGACCATCACCTGGGCTAGTTTTGTTTGCAACCATCTTTATCATTTGTATTTGGCTGTGGATCTGCACCACCATTAAACGCTTTCATGATTTAGGGAGGTCAGGATACGAAGCTTTTACTCTTCTTATCCCACTATATAATATTTACCCAGGATTGATTCTTCTCTTTAAAAAAGGAACAATTGGAGCAAACACTTATGGAGAAGATCCACTTGGTAACACAAATGTTTTAGATACAAAGAAAAATAATCCCGTTGAAACCAAGCAAGAAGACCCCGGCGAAGAAAAATGGTGGCAAGGGTGGTCATAAAATATTTATAATTATAAATAATAAATTTATCTACCCAAAACCTTATGGGAAATGACATAATAAATAAAATAAAATCACCTAATTGGAATTCTTTCTTGGTTAAGCATAATGAACTTGAAGAATATTTAACAGATGGGGTTATTCCACCTCCTGGCGGGTTGTTTTTTAAGTATTCTAAGGCAGTCAAAGAAGATAATGTCAGGAGAAATGCTCGCTTTGCCATGCTAATAAAACAAAAGATAGTCAACGTTAGTGTAGGGTATATAGAACATGTCAAAACTAGCCCAGACAAAGCCACAATATTAAGGGTAACTGGCAAAGATAAGGGCATATTCGGCCGAGAAGCTTCGTCTTTATGGACAAAACCAATAGGCGAGAACGATAAAAGCTTTATTGAATTAATTAAAAAAGAAAAAGAAGAATGCGGAGATATCGTTTCTTTTTACCCCATCAAACTAAAAGAAGGGGATGATGGAGTTCTTTTTATCACAACAAAGGGAATTTGTACTATTGGAATAAAAAAAGATGAGAATTATCTCACCTATGCCACAGCTAATTCAGCTCTTCCTTATGGAGCTATCGTCACAACAGTGACAGCGATGACAGCACATTTTGTTTCAGGGGTCATGGACAAACACTCTATGAATAAACAACAGAAACTGATTGTTGATTATTCGTATAAATATTCACCCTGCCTTGTTGCAAGATGTTTTGAGAAGAAAGGGCAATTTCTTCCATATGATATAATTAATATTTTGATTTACGGTAGAGAGCAGAAGGGGATAAATCTTGTAGGGATGGATTGTTTTTTGCATAACGGAGATTGTCGTATCATGTTTTTCGTAGAACAAGATATAATGATTGAAATTATAAAAAAACTATCTGGAGATACTCCACCAAGATTAGATACAAAGAAAAATAATCCCGTTGAAACCAAGCAAGAAGACCCCGGCGAAGAAAAATGGTGGCAAGGGTGGTCATAAAATATTATGAAAAACCCATTCACCAACACTGACAGAAACATTTTATGTAATTTAACGCGGGGTGCTTTTTATTTCCCGCGGAATTTGTTAAGTTAAGACTTATGTCTTTATCAATCGGAATTGTCGGGCTGCCGAACGTGGGGAAAAGCGCGCTTTTTAATGTTTTATCCAAAAATTAGCTATTGACAAGTCGTTTCACTTTTGATACACTATTGTCATAGTTATGAAAAGCAGAAAAAATCTTGTAGAAAAGCTAAAATCCTTACCTTATTTCAGCAAAGATACTGTTCATCAGCTTAATGAGAATATGGGACTTGGGCTTAAGGACACCACGGTTGATACCTATATCAGCCGGTCTTTAAAGCGTAAAGAGATTATTTCGCTTAAAAAAGGGTTGTATGTGTCTGCTGATTTTTACAATAAAAACAAAAGCGATATTTCTTATTTATTTTATCTCGCAAACATTCTTCGCAAGCCATCATACATAAGCTCATGGACAGCGCTTCAGTATTATAATCTCACTACTGAGATTATACACATCATCACATCTGTTACGCCGAAAATCACTAGAAATTATAAAACCAAAATAGGTAGTTTCGCGTACTGGTCCATAAAGGAAGATTTGTTTGCAGATTTCACTTTAGTCAAAAATAAGTTTGATTTTTTTATTGCTTCACCATCAAAGGCGCTTTTTGATTTACTCTACTTCAAAACACGGCAGTTTAGGGGTTTGGAGCTTAAGGATGTAGATTTGTTAATTGAAGAATTGCGTATTGATATTAATGAAATGGATAATAATGAACGAAAAAAGTTTTACTCAATGATAAAAAAATACATATACCATGGATAATCAGATTTTTATAACACTAAAAAGAAAACTTGAAGATGTCTCCGTGTCCTATGGAGGGGTTGGAGTTGATGTTCAGCTTAATGCAACCAAGGAAGCATTGCAGTATTATGTGCTTAACTTTATTTATCATCATCCTGAATATAATAATTGGATTATGTATGGAGGCTCCGCGCTCCGAATCTGCCATAACCTTGATAGAATGTCGGTTGATTTAGATTTTGAAGTTAATCATGAAGTCACAAATAATTTTCTGGACAAGCTAAAAGAAGAAATAATCAAGCACTTCAAGGATGTTTATGGTGTTGATTCCGATTTTCTTACCGTCGGAACAACAAACGACAGAGGCCTTACATTAAAATTTCATATAGCCGAAGAATTAGGTTTGGCTTTTGGCTCAAATCAGGTGCATATTAAAATTGATCTCAATCACTTTGTGATACGCCCCAAAATTGTAACAGAGCGCTGGACACAAAATGAATATCAGCTTTCTTTTGTTATAAAAACATACAATATGTCCGCGCTTATGGCGAGTAAGATTGCCGCGATATTTTTGCGCGGGGAGCGTGGGGCGGGCAAGGCGATATATAATGAGAAGGGGCGTGATATATACGACCTCCTTTGGTATATGGGCAAAAAGATAGTGCCCGACTTTGACTATCTTAATGCCAAAAAAGTAAAAGAGGCGAAAGATTTACGCGCGCTTTTTGATAAACTTACAATAAAAATGAATAATGTTAGCGACGAAAATCTTAAAAATGACCTTACTCCATTATTTGGGAATCAGGCATATATTGAAAATTGGCTCAAAAATTGGCGAGAAAGTTATCTGCGTCTGCTGGAAGAATATAAAATCCATACAGTTACGGCTCTTGAAAAAGCAAGAGTGCTTCATGACTTTCATACGGATGTGTTTTCCTTTGTATATTGGTATAAAGCAGAGGACGAAAAGTCGGTAAGGATTGTATATAGCATTAGTGACGATTGGATTGATTTTAAGGATGGCAATCTATCAATAGAAGTCAGCGAAAAAGTAAAAAAACTCTTTGAATTTGATGGCAGTAGATGGAGCTGGCACCCTATATCACAAGATAAGTTAAAGCAGTACGCCGAACTTTTTTATCAGAAAACTGAGGATTATTTAAAGAAAACAAATCGCTTAATGCTTGGCGACTCTATTGAAACCAAACTCATCAGAATGACTGCCGACAATTTAAACCAGAAAGAACAAATATTGCTCAATAAATCTGCATTATTGTCATCTGAGCTTGATGATTTATTAAAATAGTAATAATATAAAAACTTATGTCTTTATCAATTGGAATTGTTGGTCTGCCGAATGTTGGGAAAAGCACGCTTTTCAAGGCGTTGACCGAGAAGCAGGTGGACATACAAAATTATCCTTTTTGCACCATTGACCCGAATGTGGGCGTGGTGAAAGTTCCGGATGAACGCCTGCAAAAATTGGCGGAGTTTTCGCGTTCCCAAAAAGTTGTTCCGGCGGCGGTGGAGTTCGTTGACATTGCCGGATTGGTAAAGGGCGCTGCCGAGGGCGAAGGTCTCGGAAACAAATTTTTGGCGAACATTCGCGAAGTGGACGCCATTTGCGAGGTGGTGAGAGTTTTTCAAAATGAAAACATAATCCATGTTCACGATAAAATTGACCCGGAAAATGATATTGGCGTTATAGAAACCGAACTTATTTTGGCGGATTTGGAAACGGCGAGCAAAAGCGAACGCAATCTTGAAAGGGAAGTCAGGGCGCGCGACAAAGAGGCGATAAAAAAAATGGAGGCGGTCAAAAAAATAAAAGCGACGATGGAGAAAGGCGAACCGGCGAGAAAGGCGGAGTTGGACGAGGACGAACTCGCTCTCGTGAAAGATTTGCATTTGCTCACCTTCAAACCGGTTCTTTATGTTTACAACTCCTCAGATTTCAAAGAACAGATTTCCGAGGAATTGAAAAAAGAAAATCATGTTGTTTTGGACATTAAGACGGAGGAGGATTTGCTGGAAATGAGCGAGGAAGATAAAAAAGAATTGGAGATAAAAAGCGATTTGGATAAGCTTATCGTTGAGGCGTATAAAATGCTCGGGCTGATGACTTACTTTACGACCGGCGAGGATGAAACGCGGGCGTGGACGATAAAAAAGAATTCAACCGCGCCGCAAGCGGGCGCGGCGATACACACCGATTTTCAGGAAAAATTCATCCGAGCGGATGTCATAAATTGGAAAGACCTACTGGACGCCGGCTCCTACGCCGCCGCGCGCGAAAAAGGACTCGTCCGCACGGAAGGCAAAGAATACATCGTTAAAGACGGCGATGTAATTGAATTTAAGATTTAATTACTCCCTTTTTTTATCGCGCGGGCGTGGTATAATATCAAATAATCCTCCTGATAAAAGAGGACGAAAGTAACTAAAAACAAGCAACATGTTTGAACGAACAAAAATTCCCAAAATCTGGCTCTCCTACGATAGGGTTTTAATTGAAAGCTATATACCGGATTTTTCCAATGAAGATTACATAAAGTTCAAAAATGGCGAAAAAATAGCGGTGCTCAATTCATTTCTTGAGGAGTCAGGTGAAAAACTTTTGAGGAATATCAGTAAGTTATCGGGAGTCCCTTGGCATAGAAAAGAAATTCCCGTTTATTTAATCCCGAATATACCCCTAAAAAGCTTTTCTCACCCTTTGGTTTTAATTGCCAGGAAACCATTGGAACAAAGATTGATTATTTTAGCCCACGAGCTTGTTCACATTAACTTGCTTGCCGACAGGGACACTCTTTTAATTGGCAAAAAGAGAGAAGCAAAAATGGACTTGCCGAATATTGAAGCGGTTTGTTGGTTGATAGGGAAAAAGGCGCTGGAAAATACGGTTAAAGATTGGCGGGAGTACGAAGAATGGTGGCGGAAAATTTTAACTTGGGACAAAACAGGAAAAACAAAACAAGAGATTGAAAAATTAAAACAAGAATGGGATTATAAAAAAGACAATTTCAAAAAATTTTATAATAAAAAGACGCAACCAAAATGAATAAATACAATCCAAATGAAATAGAGCCCAGGTGGCAAAAATATTGGGAGGAGAAAAAGCTTCACAAGGCGGAGGACTTTTCGGACAAGCCGAAATATTACTGCCTGATAGAGTTCCCTTATCCGTCTGGAGACGGTTTGCACGTGGGACACATTCGTAGCAATACCGCCATGGATATCATCGCGCGCAAGCGGAGGATGGAAGGATACAACGTTCTTTATCCCATCGGATGGGACGCGTTCGGTTTGCCGACGGAAAATTACGCCATCAAGACCGGCATTCATCCAAGTATCGTGACCAAACAAAACACGAACAAGTTCAGGCGTCAGCTTAAAGCGATTGGCTTTTCTTTTGATTGGGACAGGGAGATAAACACCAGTGATCCGGATTATTACAAATGGACGCAGTGGATTTTTCTTCAGCTTTACAAAAAAGGGCTCGCGTACAAAAAAAAGATGCCGATAAATTGGTGCCTTTCCTGCAAAATCGGATTGGCTAACGAGGAGGTGGTTGACGGCAAGTGCGAGCGGTGCGGAGGGGAAGTGGAAAAAAGGGAAAAGGAGCAGTGGATGCTGGCAATCACGAAATACGCGGACAAACTGGCGAAGGATCTGGATGAGGTTGATTATCTGGATAAAATAAAACTTCAACAAAGGAATTGGATAGGAAAGAGCGAAGGGGCGAGTATAAAATTTAAAGTTAGAAATCAAGACTCAAAACCGGAAGAAGTTTTGGAAGTTTTCACCACTCGTCCTGATACGCTTTTTGGCGTCACTTATTGCGTGCTGGCGCCTGAACATCCGCTATTGACCGACAATCGATTGTCGATAACCAATAGAAAAGAAGTTGAAGAGTATATCAAAGAGGCCGCCAAGAAAGAGGAAATGGAGCGGACCGCGGAAGGGAAGACGAAGACGGGTGTTGAGCTCAAGGGAGTCAAGGCGGTTAATCCGGCGAATGGCGAGGAAGTCCCGATTTTTGTCGCCGATTATGTTTTGGGGCATTACGGAACGGGCTCGGTGATGGCGGTGCCGGCGCACGACGAGCGAGACTTCGCGTTCGCGAAAAAATATGGGCTGGAAATCAGGAGGGTTATTAGTAATTTAACAATGCAGATTTCTTCTGTGAGAGGCCACTATAATCCATTAAGTAAGAATGATGAAGGGGTTAACGTTTATACTGGTGACGGAACTCTCGTAGATTCCGGCGAATTTACGGATATGAAATCCGCGGAAGCTCGAAAAAAAATAGTGAAATGGCTGGAAAAGAAAGGGATGGGTGGAAGAAAAACAACTTACAAACTTCATGACTGGGTGTTCTCTCGCCAACGCTATTGGGGCGAGCCGATACCGATTGTTTTTTGTGGAAAGTGCGGAGAGGTTCCCGTTCCGGAAAAAGATTTGCCGGTGAAGCTTCCTGATATTGAAAAATACGAACCGACTGATTCCGGAGAATCTCCGTTGGCGAAAATTCTGGAATGGGTCAATGTTAAATGTCCGAAATGCGGAGGGGAAGCGAAGAGAGAGACTGACACCATGCCCAACTGGGCCGGTTCCAGCTGGTATTTTCTCCGTTACGCGGATCCGCGGAATGCGGGCGCGTTGGCGGACAAAAAGAAGCTGAAATACTGGATGCCAGTTGATTGGTATAACGGCGGAATGGAGCACATCACTCTGCACCTGTTGTATTCTCGCTTCTGGAATAAATTTTTGTATGACATCGGTGCCGTTCCGGTGAGCGAGCCGTATAAAAAAAGGACAGCGCAGGGAATGATTCTCGGGGAAGGAGGAGAAAAAATGTCAAAATCAAAAGGCAATGTCGTCAATCCCGATGAGATTGTGAAAAATTACGGCGCGGACACGCTTCGGCTTTATGAAATGTTTATGGGTCCCTTTGATCAGGCGATTCCGTGGAACCCCGAGAGTATGATAGGAGTGAGAAGGTTTCTGGAAAAAATTTGGCGATTGCAACGCAATTCCAACTTGGACACTCGGTGTCCAAGTTCACTTGGACACCGAGTGTCCAAGTTGGAGGCGTTGATTCACAAGACTGTAAAAAAAGTCGGGGAAGATATTGAAGAAATGAAATTCAATACCGCGATTTCACAAATGATGATTTTGGTGAACGAAATGGAAAAACAAGAGAAAATTTCTTCCGACGATTATTCAACGCTGATTGCTCTGTTAAGTCCTTTCGCCCCGCATATCGCCGAGGAGTTGTGGCAGGGCGTTTTGGGCCACGAAAATTCAATTCATCTCGCGCCGTGGCCGGAGTACGACCCGGAAAAAATAAAAGAAAAAACTTTCAAACTCATCGTTCAAATAAACGGAAAAACGCGCGATTTGTTTGAAGCCCGCGTCGGAATTTCAGAAGAAGAAGCTAAAGCGTTGACATTAGAACGGGAAAATGTTAAAAAATGGATAAGGGACAATAATGACATCAAAAAAATTATTTTTGTTCCCGATAAAATTATTAACATAATAGCCTAATTAATATGACAGTAATATCATTCAAGCCACAAAATATTACCAAAATCCTTGTCGCAAGTCTGAAAGAAAGACCGAGGGAGGTTGTGATTCAGCGTTTCGGACTTGGTTCTTCGCCGAAGAGAAAAACGCTTGAAGCGATAGGAGGTGAATATGGCGTTACGCGCGAAAGAGTAAGACAGATAGAAAATTTTGCTCTTGATTCAATAAGAAAGAGTGAGGCTATTAAACGAGCCAAAGATGCCTTTCAAAATCTCGTGGATGTTTTTGGGAAAAAAGGCTGGGTGGTTTCGGAAAAAGATGTTCTTGATTTCCTGTCAAAAGATGAAAAAACTAAAAATCATATTCATTTTCTCCTTGTTCTCGGAGATGAGTTTACAAAACTAAAGGAGGATAAGGAATTTAATCATCGTTGGACTGTTGATGAAAAGATTACCGAACAGATTCAAGATTCGTTAAGGCGTTTACATAAAAAAATAGGTGAGGATGATTTGATTTCCGATAAGGATATTTATGATATGGTTAAATCCTACGCTGGAGATGACTTAAAAAAGAAAATAGACGAGGAAATAATTAGTTCTTGGCTAAAAATCTCAAAGATAGTCGGTCAAAACAATTTCGGTGAATGGGGATTTGCCCAGTCGGCGAACATTCATCCCAGAGGGATGAGAGATTTCGCTTTCTTGGTTTTAAGGAAACAAGGTTCACCCATGCACTTTGGCGAGGTGGCAAAGAGTATATCAAAATCTTTTTCAAGAGATGCCCATCCCGCGACGGTTCATAATGAACTTATTAAAGACAAAAGATTTGTTTTGGTTGGACGTGGCTTATACGCCTTGACCGATTGGGGATACAGCAAAGGAACCGTCAGGGATGTTATAAAGAATATTTTGAAAGAGAATGGACCCCTCGCCAAAGAAGACGTCAACAGGCTTGTTTTAAAAGAAAGGCACGTAAAAGAAAACACAATTCTCGTCAATCTTCAGAATTCAAAATATTTCAAAAGAAACAAGGAAGGACACTACACGTTAATCTAATTTGCCGAAGCTACCGTGTCAAATCATTTAACCATGACACCGAAACTATCTTGAATGCATCACGGAAA